>DATING010001280.1:0-3565 GCA_035474555.1 Longimicrobium sp.
GCGGGGCCGCGACCCACAACGCCGGGTCCGGGGAGTTCGCGTCCCAAAGCGGCCCGCGCGTGTCCCAGGTAACGCCGCACTTGCATCCGCGCCGTCTGTTCCCCACCTTTCGCAAGTCGTTTCGCATCTGCAACATCCTGCAACGCCCACTCCAGGCGCGCGGAATGGCGCAACCCGTGCTCTACGGCACCTCGTAGTCCCTCCCTGAAGTACCCATCGCAGTCCAACCCGACTCCACCCAGGACATCATGCAGCTCCGTACCATCATCGCCGCCGTTTCGCTCGTTTCCACCGCCGCGTGCGCCACCATCATGCAGGGCCCCAACCAGGGCGTCGCCTTTACCAGCACCCCCGTGGGCGCGGCGATCACCGTGGATGGCCAGCAGATGGGCGTCACCCCCGCCGTGCTGCGCCTGGCCCGCAAGGACACGCACGCCGTCCGCCTGGACCTGGACGGCTACGCGCCGTTCGAGATGCAGCTGGAGCGCAAGATGTCCGGCTGGGTGTGGGGGAACATCGCGTTCGGCGGCATCGTGGGCGTGATCGTGGACGGCACCACGGGCGCCATGTACCGCCTGTCGCCGGACAACGTCACCGGCGCCATGCAGACGCGCACGGCGGTCATCGACGGCCGGAGCAGCATCCAGATCGCCATCGTGATGACCCCCGACGCGTCCTGGGAGAAGATCGGCCAGCTCACCCGCGAGTAGCGCCGCGCCGGACGCACGTCCATCGATGCTCATCCCCCTCCCGGGGCCTTCCGGGAGGGGGATTTCGCGTCCTGAAGGGGGATTCGTCCAGGCGCGGTGCGGCCGGGGTTGTGCCGCGGCGGGGAAGACCGGCATGTTGCCGCATCCGCAGTTCATCCACACCTCTCCGTCCCCATCCCCACGAATGATCGACCTCCTGGAAATCCAAGACTTTCTGGATGACGCCACGTGCGTGGACCTCGTCGCGGAGCTGGACCGCGCGCACGGCGCCCCGGCCACCGTGCTGAGCGCGGAGGCGGGCGGGATGGTGCAGTCCGCCGTGCGCAGGACCACGCGCGTGGCCGTGTCGCCCGGCACCCGCACGCGGGTCAAGCAGCGGCTGATGGAGCGCAAGGCGGAGATCGAGGCGCACTTCGGCGTGGAGCTGGGGGAGTGCGAGGACCCGCAGTTCCTGCGCTACGAGACGGGCGACTACTTCGTGCCGCACCAGGACGGCAACACGCCCATGGTGTGGGACGACTCGCGCTTCCGCCGCATCTCGGCCGTCCTCTTTCTGAGTGAAAAATCGGATGAGCCCGCGCCGGACACGTACGGCGGGGGCGCGCTCGTCTTTCACGGCCCGTACAGCGGCCCGGAGCTGCGCGTGCCGGCGGGTGCGCAGCCCGGCTCGCTGGTGGCCTTCCGCGCGGAGACCACGCACGAGGTGACGCCCGTCACGCACGGCATCCGCTACACCATCGCCACCTGGTTCCGCGCACCGGCCGCGTAGCGGATGGGCACCGCCCGAGACGTCCGTGCGCACGCGACGGGCTGCTGTCGTTCGCCCTGGCGATGGCGGCCGAACCATCGCGAACCCGGGGTGCGGGGCGGCGACGTGACCTGAAGCGCAGCTCATCTCCGCGACCCTGCCCTGGGTCGCCGCCGCCACATCTGTTCCCCGCCCGCCCCAATCCAGGGCACTCCATCGGCCACCGCACTCCCTTGCCGGGACGTCGTAACCGGTCTTCTCGACGCGACTTGGACTACGCACCAGGACGACATTCTCCGCTGGCCTGTCCCCTGCCTTCACGCGCAGCCAGCCGGGCCTTCCCGGCTCTTCATCCATCGGCAGCCTTACAGAAACGGGGTACAATCATGGTCATTTGGCGGGGGCTTGGCATCTGGGTCCTGTTCATCGTGGTGGGGATGTACGTGGCGACCGCCATGGCATTCAGTGCATGGCTGGACCCGGTTTATCTCGAAGCGTACCGGTGGATGCCCGGCACGGCCTTTTTTCTCTCCGCGCTCGTGTGCTGGCGGCTCGGCCAGTTCACCCGCACGCGCCAGAGCACGGTCCCGGACGGGGAACTCGCCCCGGACTTTGGCCATCACAGCCTGTTCTTCATCCCCGTGCACTTCTGGACGTATGTCCTGGCCGCCATCGGCCTCTGGCTCTGCGTATCAGGGCGCATGGGATAGCGTTCCGGGCCACACACAGCCGTGCGCGCGGGTCCTGCCGTCACTCGGGGGCCCGCGCGTCTCTTTTCGGCAGAGCATCCGCTACACCATCACCATCGGGTTCCGCGCACCGTACACGCTCCCCTCCTCGCGTGATCCGATACGCCTCGCGATGCGCCGATTTCTTCTCACACATCATGGCGTGAAAGATGGTTTTGCATTAATATGTTTACACATCCCATCACGACCCAACCCCACCGAGGAGAAATCATGAAGCCCATTCGTAGCCGGATCTCGCGCGGAATCTTCGCCCTTGCCGTCGCCACCGCCATGGGATTCGGTGCCACCCAGGCGTTCGCGGCACCCGCCACCGGGCCGGGTGACCTGATCGGCGGCGACTGTGAGAGCTGTGCCCGTCAGTGCGGAACCATCAAGCTGTGCACCCCGAGCTCCTGCGAGTGCGCGTGAGCTGAAGCAGGCCGTCCTTCCCCGTCCGTCCTTCCCGATCCGTCGGTCGAGGACGCAGGGATTCCACCACGGCGGCCCGGGTCGATCCCGGGCCGCCGTGGTGCATCCGGCCCACCCACCGCGCCCGTCCGGATCGACACGGCCGGCGCGCCGCGCGAATACTCCTCGCGTGATCCGGATCCGCCTCATGATGCGCAGAATTCCCTTCAATCATGGCGTAAAAGATGACTACGCTTTATTTTGTTTACACGTCCGCATCACGACCCAACCCCACCGAGGAGAAATCATGAAGTCCATCCGTACCCGCATCTCTCACGGAATCTTTGCGTTCGCCGTCGCCGGCGCCGTCGGATTCGGCGCAACCCAGGCGTTCGCGGCACCCGCCTCGGTCTCCAGCGGTCGCGCCAACAACTGTGAGACCTGCGCCCAGCAGTGCGGGACGATCAAGCTCTGCTCGCCGGGCTTCTGCCAGTGCGCGGTCGAGCCGACCTGAAGCACACCGGCGCTGCCCCACGCTGTCCCGTTCTGATCCATCCGGACGGGGCGCGGGCGCAGCCCTGATCGATCCCGCATCATCCGCGGCGGCCCGGCAGACACGCCGGGCCGCCGTCGTATTCCACACAGGGTGTGATGAATGGCGCGTCGGCCGCGTTCCTCCATCCGCCCATGGCGCTCTGGCCGTCCGGCGCGAATCTTCTACGCGTACGTGCGCGTATCCACGGCCTCACCCGACCTTTACCCCGACCGACCCGCACCCGGAGAACGGAACGATGGAAGGCATCCTGGCCCTGATGATCCCCGTCCTGGCCCTGGCGACCGGGTTCGTCGCCGTGCTCCGGATGCCGCCGGAGGCGTTCGCGGGCAAGAAGCGGCAGTCCGCCCTCCCCGCCGCGGACAACCAGGCGCTCCTGGAAGAGGTCGCAATGCTGCGCGAGGAGCTGGCACAGGTC
>DATING010001281.1:0-1942 GCA_035474555.1 Longimicrobium sp.
GGACGCGGACGGTCCGTGGGCAGCGCCAGCAGCTCGGGGGCGCCCGCCAACCGCTCCCGCCAGTACGCCAGCTGCCGCTCCAGCACCTTGCCCGCCAGCTGCCCGCGCTGCCACACCGCGTAGTCGGCGTACTGCACCGCCAGCTCCGGCAGCGGTGACGTCCCCCCCTCGCGGTACGCCTCGTACAGCGACGACAGCTCGCGGGAGAACACCCCCATGCTCCACCCGTCGCTGACGATGTGGTGCATGGAGAGGAGCACCACGTGATCTTCCTCGCCCAGGCGCAGCAGGGCCGCACGGAAGAGCGGGCCCGCCGCCAGATCGAAGGGCCGTGCCGCCTCGTCGCGGGCACGCTGCCTGACCGCTGTCTCGCGGTCCGCCTCGCCCAGCTCCGACAGGTTTTCCATCGGCAGGGTGAAGCCGCCGAAGGGCGCGATCACCTGCACCGGAGATCCGTCCACCTCGGCGAACGTGGTCCGCAGCGCCTCGTGCCGCCGGACGATCTCGCCGAGCGCGCGCTCCAGCGCCGCCTCGTCCAGCGCACCCCCCAGCCGCCATGCCACGGGGATGTTGTAGACAGCGCTTCCCGGCTCCATCTGGTCCACCAGCCAGAGCCGCTCCTGCGCGAACGACAGCGGCAGCGCCCCCGTGCGCCCGGCCGGCACCACGGGCGGCAGCGCGGGCGCACCCGCGCGCCGGAGCTCCTCCACCCGCCCTGCCAGCTCCGCCACCGTGGGTCCCTCGAAGAGCGCCCGCAGCGGCAGCTCCACCCCGAACACCTCCCGCACCCGCGAGACCACCCGCGTGGCAAGCAGCGAGTGGCCGCCCAGCTCGAAGAAGCTCTCCGTCACCCCCGCCCGCTCCAGGCGCAGCGTCTCTGCCCAGATCTCCGCCAGCACCTCCTCCACCGGCGTGCGCGGCGCCACGTACCGGTCCTCCGCCGAGGCGAAGTCCGGCGCAGGCAGCGACGTGCGGTCCAGCTTGCCGCTCGGCGTCACCGGAAGCCGCTCCAGCGGGACGAACGCCGCCGGCACCATGTACTCCGGCAGGTCCCGGCGCAGGTGCTCGCGCAGGACGCCTGCCTCCACGCCGCCCACCACGTACGCCACCAGCCGCTTCTCCCCGGGCACGTCCTCGCGGACCACGACGATGCAGTCGGCGACGCCCTCGCTTCGCCGCAGGGCGGCCTCGATCTCCCCCGGCTCGATGCGGAAGCCGCGCACCTTGACCTGCGTGTCCAGGCGGCCCAGGTACTCCAGCTCACCGTCTGCGCGCCAGCGCGCCCGGTCACCGGTGCGGTACAGCCGCGCCCCCGGCTCCCCGCCGAAGGCGTCGGGGACGAAGCGGTCCGCCGTCAGCTCCGGCCGCCCCAGGTAGCCGCGCGACACCCCCACGCCGCCCAGGCACAGCTCGCCGGGAACGCCCGCCGGGAGCGGGTTCCCGCGGCCGTCCAGCACGTACGCGCGCACGCCGGGGAGCGGCCGGCCGATCATCGGCGCCCCGTCGGACACGCCCGCCGGAACCGAGTACCGCGTGGCGATCACCGTGGCCTCGGTGGGCCCGTAGCCCACGTACAGCCGCGCGTTGGGAAAGACCTCCCGCATCTGCTGCCACAGCTCCGGGGGCACGGCCTCGCCGCCGCCCATGACGCAGCGCACCCCGTCCAGCGCGCCGGATCCGGCGGCCCGCGCCGCGCCGACCGCCTCGCGGATCAGCGCCGGCACCGCGGCCAGGACCGTGGCCGTCCTCAGCTCCTCCACCAAGGCGGCGCCGTCGCGAACGCGGTCCAGCGGGAGGAGCCGCGCCGCGGTGCCCGCCGCCAGCGGCACCAGCGCCTCGAACACCCAGATGTCGAAGGCGACGCTCACCGTCCCCAGCGTCACGTCGCCGGGGCGCAGCTCGAACGCCCGCCGCATGGTGGCGGCAAAGTGCGCCAGGCTGG
>DATING010001282.1:0-3513 GCA_035474555.1 Longimicrobium sp.
CCGTCCCCTGTAACCCGCAGTTGCCCTCGCGGGCTATCCCTGCCGACCGACTCCGGGCCCCCTTACGCCACGCCCGCCGCCGTCTTCGCCAGCTCTAGGCGACGCCGCAGCTCCTTCTCGCTCATGGTGCGGATGGCGAACTCCGCCGCGTCCATGCTGTTGAAGGTGATGGGCGCCATGACGTCGGCCGCCGGGTCGCCGGCCAGGCGAAAGCCGAGCTGCGCGCCATCCCGCAGGTGCGCCACCTTGGTGGCGATGGCGACGGCCTCCCAGGGGCGGCCGTGATCATCCGTGATGCTCCTCATCGTCCAGTCTCCTCCAGGTATCCCACGGCGCCGCTCGTCCGGCGCATCCAGTGTCTCGGCATCCCATCACACGAAGCACGATCCGCCGCGGTTACTTTCGCACTCCCGCACTCCCGCACTCCCGCACTTTCGCACTTCTTTTTACTTCTTCCGCAGCGTGGCCAGCATGGCGTCGCCCACGGCCTCCACCTGCCAGCGCCGCACGCCGGGCACCTGCTCCAGCGCCTCCAGCGTCGCCGGCCGCGCCTTGCCGATCTCCTCCAGCGTGGCGCGGGGGATGAGGAAGCCGGGATCCAGCCCCAGCTGCTCGGCCACGCGGGTGCGGGTGTCGCGCAGGGACTCCACGCGCGCCTCCAGCTCCAGGTCGCGCTCAAAGCGGGGCGACCGCGGCCAGCGCGGCAGCTCCTCCTCGGGCACGGCCAGGCCGCGGCGGAGGGCCTCCATGATGTCGCGCCCGCGCCGCTGCGCCATCCCGTCGGACAGCCCCGTGACGGAAGGGAGGTCGCGCTGGCTGGCGGGGGGCGAGGCGCTCATCTCCAGCAGCGCCTGGTTGCCCAGCACGCGGAACGTGGCCTGGTCGCGCTCGCGCGCCACGCCGTCGCGCCACGCGTACAGCTCGCGCAGGATGGCCAGCCCACGCGGCGTGAGGTCGCGGGCGCCCTTGACCTTCATGTACGCCTCGCGGGTGTCCTCGCCCTCCACCCAGCGGGTCTGCTCGCGGCGGAGGAACTCTTCCTCGGCCCAGTGCAGGCGGCCGCGCGCCTCCAGCTCCGCCCGCAGCTTGTCGCGCAGGTCGGGGAGGTGGGCCGTGTCCGTGGCCGCGTACTCCTTCATCCCCTCGGAGAGGGGGCGCTCGGCCCAGTCGGCGCGCTGGAACTCCTTGGGGAGCTTGAGGCCCAGGTACTTTTCCACGATGTTGCCCAGGCCCAGCTGCTTTTCGCCCAGGAACGCCGCGGCGATCTGCGTGTCGAACAGGCCGGAGATGCGCAGGTTGGCATCGCGGTCCAGGATGCGCACGTCGTAGTCCGCGTCGTGAAAGATCTTCTCCACGGCGGGATCGGCGAACAGCGTCCCCAGGGGGGCCAGGTCGCCGGCCGTGAAGGGGTCGATCAGGAAGTGGCGCGTGCGCGTGGAAAGCTGCACCAGGCTCATCCGGTCGAAGAACCGGTGGTAGCCCGCGGCTTCCGTGTCCACGCCCAGCAGGGGCTCGCCGCGGAGCTCCTCTACCAGTGCCGACAGCCGCTCGGGGTGCTCGATGTATTCGTAGTCCATTCTCACCGTCGTAAAAGACCGGGGAAAATCGCCGCCCGTGCGCGTGGTCGCAAGGTCCGGGCGCGCGGCCCATCCCGTTCATCCGCCCGATTCGTCGCGATCTTCCCCGTCCACGGGGGCATCTCCCCCCATTGGCACGGTGCCGTCCCCGCGCCGAGCGAATGAATTCGCCGCAACGAA
Organism: Longimicrobium sp.; assembly: GCA_035474555.1. Lineage (GTDB taxonomy): Bacteria > Gemmatimonadota > Gemmatimonadetes > Longimicrobiales > Longimicrobiaceae > Longimicrobium. Next base: position 1,758 of record DATING010001282.1, read on the forward strand.
CACACGAAGTCCGCCTGCGCGGACTGTCCGTCACGGGAGAGTGCCACGCCGGCATGGAGGCAGGGTTGGGCAAGATTGCGGTGACAATCGGCCCGCCCATGTGCACATGAGCCCGTCGAAGTCTATACCCTCTCCCACGCAGTTTGTGGGAGTGGGTGGGTAAGCTTTGCGAACCCGGGTGAGGGCCACAGCCGGCGCCTCGCGCGCCGCATCGCGATCCCTCGTTCCGAGCGTTCTTTTTCGCCGTCCACGCTGGGTGGGACGCGCCGATTCGGCCAGCATCCATGGGGGCGCGGCGATTGCCTGATGCGCGTGTGGGCTGCTACCCCTCCCGGTGGCAGCCCGCCTTTGCTGCTGGGCTCCATCCCACCCCCTGATCCAGGTCTTGCCATGCGCTTTTCGCCGTTCCGCGCGATCGCATCTACCCTGCTCCTGCTGCTCCTCGCCGCGTGCGCGAGCGACGGACCGTCCGGCATCGCCCCGGAGGCCGGGATCTCCACGACCACGCTGAACGGCACCCAGCTCGCCCTGGTGAGCGGCGGTGGGCAGGCCGGCGTGCCGGGCCAGGCCTTGGCCGAGCCGGTCGTCGTCCGCGTGACCAACCGCAAGGGCGCGCCGGTGGTGAACGGGCTGCTGAACTTCATCCCGCCACGCGGCGGCGGCGTGGAGCCCCGGCAGGCCCGCACGGACGCACAGGGCTACGCGCGCACCACGTGGACGCTGGGTTCGCTGGGCGCGCAGGCGCTGCGCGTGTCCGGCGCGGGGGGCACGCTGGTGGTTACGGCGACGGCGCAGCCGGGCACGGGCACGCGCATCGGCCTGGTCAAGACGGCGGGCGACGGGCAGCAGGCGGCGGCGGGAACGCTGCTGCGCGGCAGCCTGCAGGTGGCGGTGATGCGCGACGACGGCACCCCCGTCAGCGGGGCCGTGGTCACGTGGACCCCGTCCGCCGGCACGCTGGACCGCACCAGCAGCCGCGCCTCCGGCGTGGGGCTCACGGCCGTGCGCTGGACCCTGGGCGCGGAGGGGGGCACGCAGACGCTCACGGCATCCGCCCCCGGCGCGGAGCCGGTGACGTTCACGGCGACGGCCACGGGCGGCCTGCCCCGCGCCGCCACGCTGCAAGTGCTGCCGGACTCGATCGTGCTGGACGCGGGCGCCACCGCCGCGCTCACGGCCGTCATCCGCGACTCCGCCGGGGCGGTGCTCCCGGGACGCGCCCTGGTGTGGTCGTCGTCCAACGCCGCGGTGGCATCGGTGGATTCGCTCGGCGTGGTGCGCGGGGTGGCGGGGGGCACAGCGCAGGTCACGGCGCGGCTGGGGGCGCTGACCGCGTCCGCCACGGTGCGCGTGCGCCCCGGGCCGGCCAGCATCCAGGTGCAGCCGGACTCGCTGGTGCTGGACGTGGACGGCACCGGCCACCTCACGGCCGTGGTGCGCGACGGGTCCGGCGCCGTCCACCCCGGCCCGGCGCCCGCCTGGAGCTCCGCGGACCCCACCGTGGCCACGGTGGATGCGAACGGGAACGTCCGCGGCGTGGCGCCGGGGACGGTGCGGGTGACGGCCACGCTGGGCGCGCTCAGCGCGGGCGCCACGGTGCGGGTGCGCGGCCGGGGCCCCAGCCTGGAGCTGTTCCCGGACTCGCTCGTGCTGGACATCGGCGTCTGGGGCAAGCTGTACCCCGTGGTGCGCGACGCGTCGGGCCGGGCGACCGTGGACTACCGGGTGGAATACACCACCTCGGCGGACCGGGTGG
>DATING010001283.1:0-2040 GCA_035474555.1 Longimicrobium sp.
CCGCGAATTCATTCGCTCTCGTCCCTGCCGAGTCCCGCTTCCGATTTTCCGCAACCGATCGCCGATGCCCGATCTTGCGCTCCGCATCGCCTCCACCTCCGCCGTCGCGCTGCTCGCGCCGCTGCTGATGCGCCAGGGCCGGCGTGTCCGGCGCACCACGCCGCGCCTTCCCGAGGCGGCCGGCCCGCGCACGGGCGAGGTCCCCGGCCGGGGCGCGCCCGTACGGCTGCTGGTGCTGGGCGAGTCCACGGCGGCGGGCGTGGGCGCGGCGGACCACGGCGAAGGCCTGGCCGGGCAGGTCGCCGGCGTGCTGGCGGGGGAGACGGGGCGGCCTGTGCACTGGCGGGTGCTGGGACGGAACGGCGCCACCGCCGCCAGCACGCGCGAGGAACTGCTGGGCCCGGCGGACGAGGTCGCGGCGGACGTGGTGGTGGTGGCGCTGGGGGTCAACGACACGCTGCGCCTGCGCGCGCCCGGCCGCTGGACGCGGGACCTGCGGCTGCTGGTGGGCGAGGTGCGCGCGCGCTGCGGCACGGTGCCCGTGATCCTGGCCGGTGTGCCGCCCATGGGCGTGTTCCCGGGGCTTCCGCAGCCGCTGCGGGGCGTGCTGGGGCTGCGCGCGACGGTGCTGGACCGCGCCGCCGCGCGCCTGGCAGCGGAGACGGAGGCGGTGCGCCACGTGACGGTGCCGCTCCCCGCGGGCGCGGTGGGCGACTTCTTCTGCGGCGACCGCTTTCATCCCTCGCCGCACGGGTACGCGCAGTGGGGCGCCGTGCTGGGGCGCGCGGCCGCGACAGAGGTGGGCGGATGACCGGCGCCGCGAGCGACGCGCCGCTGGGGCGCCTCACCTTCACGCAGGGCGTCAGCGCGATCCGCGTGCTGAACTGGGACGCGCTCTTCGAGGGGGGCGTGTGCGCGCGGTGCGGGATGGCGTGCGGCCCGCGTACGGACGAGCCGGTCCGGTTCCGGCACGTGGAGGCGAGCGGGGCCCGGTCGGACGGGTGGCTGGCGGGGCCGTCGCCGTTTGGCGCGCGGATGTGCCTGTACTCGGAGCGCTTCCTGGCGCTGCTGACGGACGAGGAGCGCGGCCTGCTGCACTGGCGCCCGGCGGAGAACACGGCGTTCGGAGATCGCGCCGTGTTCGAGCTGGCCGGCTCGGCGCACCCCGTGCCGCTGGCCCGGCCGCACGGCGGCGCGCCGTACGTGGAACGGTGTGGCGAGTGCGGATGGGAGCCGCCGCCGCACTACTCGGCCAACACCACGCACCCGGACTGGATGATGCGGTTCGCGCGGGCGGGAGGCTTTCTGCCCCGGCTGTACGTCGCCGCCGCGGACCTCCCCGATCCGCCGCCCGCCGCGTTCACCGTGGGCGACGTCCGCGATTCCCTGCTGCTGGCGTTGCATCCCGCCCGCTGGGCGGAGTTCGTGAGCCTTCCCGACAAGCGGCGCCTGCGGGGCGTGCAGGGCTGGGACCTCGGCGTCCTCCCGGCGGAGCGGGTGGAGGGGTGATGGGCCGATGGGCCGCGACGGGAGCGAATTCACGCGTGATGATCGAATCCGTATGTGACGACCGAGTCGACGCGTGACGATCAAATCCGCGCGTAACGGGAGCCAATCGACGAGTGATGATCGAATCCCTGCATGACGGGCGAATCCACGCGTGACGGGCGAATCCGCGCGCGACGGGAGAGGAGGCGGGGTGAGGATCGAGAGGGGTGGCGGCCATCGCGACGGGAGCGAATGAATTCGCGGCTACAACTTCACACTGTCCGCCTCCGCGGACACCACGGATGGCCCGGTGCGCGCGGCCGGACGTGTGCCGGTCGCGTCGTTCAACAGAAAGGGGATGCAAGACGCTGCACGCGGGAGCGCGGGGCGGGGGCGAGTCCAGGGCCATGCCGCGCATCCCTTTCGTAAACAAGAGGTTGCGCAAACACGGCAGCCGGTGCTACGCTTCGTCTCCTCTCCGTTCCATCCGGCCCGTCTCGCCGGACCTTTTCGCCTGCCATACGCCCCCGGAGGGCCCATGTCTCGATTCGG
>DATING010001284.1:0-5414 GCA_035474555.1 Longimicrobium sp.
CCAAAGCTGACGGCGCAACCACTCTAATCGAGCCCTGGCATTTCTTCAAGGTGCACATAGTTTACGACACCCGCGCCCACGGCGGGTCGGCCGCGAGCACGCGGGCGTAGACCGGGCACGCAGGCCTGTGCGCGCCGGGGAGGTAGCCGAGCGACATCAGGAACTCGCCCACGATCTCGCCGCCCGTAAAGCGGAAGGTCTTCTTGAACAGCTTCACCCACTCCGCCTTTTCGCGCGGATGGTGCGCATCCAGCCAGCCGGCGAACGAGCCGTGCGTCTCGCGCAGCTGCTGGATGCGGCGCGCGTTCTCGATCACCGCCTCCACCTTGAGCCGGTTGCGGATGATCCCCGCGTCCGCCATCAGCCGCGCCTTTTCCTCCTCGCCGTAGTCCGCCACGCGGTCCACGTCGAAGCCGTCGAATGCGGCGTGGAAGCTATCCTTTTTCTTGAGGATCGTCAGCCACGACAGGCCGGCCTGGTTGATCTCCAGCGCCAGCCGCTCCAGCAGCTCGTCGTCTCCCCGCAGCGGAAAGCCGTACTCGTGGTCGTGATACGGCCCGTGGAACGGATGGCCGGGCGCGGCGTCGCAGTAGGATGACATAGGGTCGGGGCGGCGGATGGGTGTCTGGAAGACAGCAGTGCGAAAGTGCGAAAGTGCGAAAGTGCGAAAGTGCGAAAGTGCGAAAGTGCGAAAGGTCCGTCGGACGGAGTCGGGCATCGAGCCGGAGCGGATAAATCCGCCGCTGGGACCGCGGTAAGCCCTGTCTCGCGCCGAGGCGCGACACGAACAGGGCTTCAACTGCGTGAAGCGCACTTCGGTGCACCGGGCCAGCCCGCACACGGCAGTCCGCGAAGGCGGACTTTGTGTGGTTGTTGCGGCGAATTCATTCGCTCGGACGGACGGCCGCGTTGCGGCACTGGATCCGTCGTGAGAATTCGCCGATCCGTATCCACCCATCCGCCCCGCCGCACGCGGGGGGACGATGCGCCTTCGGCCGTCCATCCACAACCCCGACGCATCCATCCGCCCGTGACGCGCATCCAAGCAAACGATTGGCGTCACGCACGGTACGCGGAGCGCACGGGGTGGCCGTTCACTTCCGCACTGCCGCACTCACGCACGCACGCACTTTCCCAACTCTCGCGCGCCGAACGCGGCCCCGCTATCATGTACGCTCACCCTGCTTCATCCGGAGGTCCGTTCATGTCCCGGAACGCCGCGCATGTCTGACACGCTGGACGACGCTCCCCGCCACCATCCCTTCGTCCTGGGGATCATCGGCGACTCGGGGAGCGGCAAGAGCACCGTATCACGCGGCGTGCGGGAGCTCATCGGCGCCGACCGCGTTTCCACGCTGGAACTGGACGACTACCACCGGTACTCGCGCGCCGAACGCCTGGAGCTGCAGCTCACGGCGCTCAACCCCATGGTGCACAACCTGTCGCTCATGCAGGAGCACCTGCAGCTCCTGCGGCGCGGGCGGCCCGTGCGCAACCGCAGCTACGACCACACGGACGGCAGCTTTGGCCCCCTGCGCACGCTGGAGCCGGAAGAGGTCGTCGTGGTCCGCGGGCTGCTGGGGTTCCCCACGGAAGAGCTGCGGGCCTGCTACGACCTGACCGTCTTTCTGTACCCCGAGCCGGACCTGCTCTTTCGCTGGAAGCTGCGCCGCGACACGAAGTCGCGCGGCTACAGCGAGGCCGAGGTGCTCAAGAGCATCGCCCGGCACCTGCTGGACAGCAAGATGTACGTGCTGCCCCAGGCGGACCGCGCGGACCTCGTGGTGCGCTACGAGGTGCCGGACTGGGAGGCCCCGGACACGGAGGTGCGCACGTCGCTCCTGCTGCGCCGCGCGGCGGCGGACGCCGTGCGCCGCGACGGCATCGGCGGCCAGCTGGGCGAGCACGTGCGGGTGGAGGAGCAGGACGGCGACGAGGGCGGGCTCATGATCCACATCGACAATGCCCTCCCCGTGGAGGTGGTGGACGCGTGGGGCGCGGAGCGGTTCCCGGACACCTACGCCACGGCCCGCTTTGGATTGTACCAGGACGAGGAGGGCGGGGAAGGCCGGCTGGTGCCGCTCGCCTTTACCCAGCTGCTCATCGCCGAGCTCGCCCAGAAGCTGCGCCGCCCCGCCGGGCCCCCCGCGCAGCCCGCGGCCGAGGCGGTGCGGGTGGACTGATCCGCCGGCTTCTGCTGTTGGAAGAACGGGCGCCGCGCACCACGCGCGGCGCCCGTATTTCGTCGAGGAAAAGCGGGACGGCACCATCCGGCCGCTGCCGTGCGGATGGTTGACGGGCAGGCCGTTTTTCCGTTACCCTTCCCGGTTGCCGCGTCACGCCGATCATCCCCCCGGCGCTCCTTTCCCGCGCGATCTCCACCGCCCTGATGACCATCTCCAAGCCCCTCTTCGCCACCCGCGTGGGTGCGCTCGCGGCGCTGGTGCTCGCCGCCGCCTGTACGGACCGCACGCCCACGGACCTGGCCGGTACGCCGCCGGCCGGCCGCGAGGTGCGCACGGAGATCGCCTGCACGGTTTCCGTGGCGGATCGGGCCGTACGCTGCGGCGAGCCCGGGCCGGCGGGGGCGGGGGCGCAGGACCTGATCCTGGGCGGGCAGGGCACGTACGTGCGCCTGGAATCCGGCCCCGCGCGGTACGACAGCGCCACCGCCGAGCTCTCGCTGGACGTGACCGTGCAGAACCTGCTGTCCATGCGGATGGGCACGCCGGACGGCGTCACGGCCACGGGGGTGCGCGTCTTCTTCGAGCAGATGCCCACGGCCACGGAGGGCACCGGCGAGGTCGAGGTGGTGAACCCCGACGGCCAGGGCAGCTTTACCGGCATCGGCCAGCCGTACTTCGCGTATCCCGAGATCCTGGAGCCGCGCGGCGCCTCCGCGCCCCGCACCTGGCGCTTTGGCGTGCCCGCGAGCGTGGACCGCTTTCGCTTCACGGTCTACGTGCACACGCAGCTTCCCGCGGAGCAGGGGGTGCTGCGCTGGATGCAGGAGGAGGGGCCCGTGGGCAGCCCGCTCACCGCCGTGCGGTCCCTGTGGGGCGCGTCGTCCCGCGACGTGTTCGCGGTGGGGATGGGGGGGCGGATCCTGCACTACGACGGCTCCCGCTGGACCGGGCAGCGGTCGGGTACGTCCGTGAGCCTTCTGGGCGTGTGGGGCCGGTCGCGCTCCGACGTGTACGCGGTGGGCGACTCGGGCACGGTGCTGCACTACGACGGCAACCGCTGGACCCGCCTGCAGGGCGGCGTGCCGGAGCGCTACCTCAAGGCCATGTGGGGCCGCGGCGACACGCTGTACATCGCCGGCCACCAGCGCGACGCATCGCTCAAGCTGCTGGGGCTGGTCATGCGTTCCACGGACGGCGGCGAGACGTGGCAGGACCACCTTACCGCCGCGCCCGCCGGCAACCGCCTGCTGTGGGGCGTGTACGGCGGCGATGCCGGGCACGTGTACGCGTCGGGGCTGCAGGCCAACTCGGTGACGGGCGTGCCCGAAGCCGTGATCCTGAAGACCCGGGACGGGGGCGCCACGTGGACGGAAGTCATCTTCGCGGACAGCACGAGCCGGAGCCTGAACCGCGTGTGGGCCCACGGGCAGCACGTGTTCGCCGCCGGCGCGGCGGTCAACGCCACGAGCAACCGGCCGGAGGGGATGGTCATCCGCTCGTCGGACGGCGGCGCCACCTGGACGCGGGAGATCCTCCCGCAGGCGTCCACGCTCTACGGCGTGTGGGGGTTCTCTCCCACGGACGTGACGGTGGCGGGCGAGGGCGGGGTCATCCTGCATGGGACAGCAGCGGCTGGTCCAGCGTGGGCCCGGCCGGGACGTCCGCGCTGCAGGCCGTGTGGGGAAGCTCGCCCACGGACGTGTGGGCGGGCGGAGACGCCGAGACGTTCGCGCACGACACGGGCTCCGGGTGGACCGTTGTGCCCGCGCAGGAGACCCGCGACGAGAACTACGTGGCCGTGTGGGGCACGGGGCCCAATGACCTGTACGTGGCGTCGCGGTGGTACGACGACAGCGCCCACGTCTGGGGCTCGTCCCTGCTGCGCCGGACCGCGCAGGGGTGGACGACGGTGCGCCCCTGGGAAGCCAAGATGGAGCTGACGGGGGTCTGGGGCACCGGCTCCGGCATCGTGATCGCCAGCGGGTGGCGCTACAACGAGGCGATGAGCCGCTACGAGGGCGTGATCCTGCGAAACGGCGGCAGCGGATGGACGGAGACGGTAAGCGCGAGCGGGACCAACCGGCGCTTCCAATCACTTCACGGCGACGGCGCCGGAAACGTGTGGATCGTCGGCTCCGCCACGAGCGAGGCAGCGGAGTCGAGCCAGGACGCGCTGGTGATGCACTCGGCGGACAACGGGGCCAGCTGGACCGAGGCCCGCATTCCCCTGCCCGGGTACAATCCGCAGCTGTTCGACGTGTGGGCGTCTGGACCCAACGACGTGCACGCCGTGGGGGCGGCGCACAGCTACACCACGGCAAAGGGCCACGCGCTCCGCCTGCGGTTCGACGGCTTGCGGTGGACCTCCGTGGTGGCGGATTCCGTGTCCTCGCTTGCGACCGTCTGGGGCACGGGGGGAAGGATCTTTGCCGCGGGCCATACGCGCGAGTCGTTTTCGCCGGACCGCCAGGGGCTCATCCTCTCGTCCACGGACGGGGGCCTGAGCTTCCAGGAGACGGTCGTCGCCCCCACGGTGGGCGCCTACCGGATGTTCCGGGCGGCCTGGGGTGCCTCGCCGGAGAGCATGTACCTGGTGGGCACCGGGGGCGGCATCCTGCACTTTGACGGGGCCCGCTGGGAGGAGACGGGCGTCGGCGAGCGCGCGACCCTGGCGGCGATGTGGGGCTTCTCCGCCCGAAACGTGTACGCGCTGGGGAACGCGGGGGCGGTGCTGCACGGCACGCGCTGACCCCACGCACCGTTCCAGGACGATTGAGCCGCCCCCGCGCCCGCCGCGGGGGCGGCTCGCTGCATCCATCGCATCCATCCGCATCAGTCGCATCAGTCGCATCAGTCGCATCATACCAGATCCTCAAATTGATTGTGCATTCCCGCTCAAAGACGGCAGTAGAAATCTGAGTGCACAATGAACTGCGGGATTCGGTATCATCCGCATCCATCCGCCATCCGTATCCGGGAAACGGGGGTGGATTTCGGGATTCCCGTCCCCAGCTGGAGTTGCGTGCGGGTAAGGATCTGCCCGGGTCCTGGAGAAGCGGGACGGCATCATCCGGACGGTGCGCCGTAAACGGTTGACGCACAACCGGTTTTCCCGTTACGCTTCCCGGTTCCCGCGCCACGCCGATCGTCCCTCCGACGCTCCTTTTCCGCGCGATCTCCACCGCCATCATGACCATGCCCAAGCCCGTCATCGCCACGCGCATCGGC
>DATING010001285.1:0-3425 GCA_035474555.1 Longimicrobium sp.
CAACGACCGCGGAAAGCCTCACAAACTGCGTGAGGCTTCAACTGCGGAACCTCGGATTTTTAATGGGAAGGGTTTTCTGCCGTGAGGGCGCAGGTCCGTCCTGAGCGGGTAAACCCGCCGCTGGGAAAGCGGCAAGCCCTGTCTCGCGCCGAGGCGCGACACGAACAGGGCTTCAACCGCGGAAGGACGACGGCGGTACGCCCCGTGGCACATTCCCCGCGAGGGGAAAATCTGCTCCGCCGGGGCCGTGGCGGACGAGGCGACGTACCTGCCCGCCGTCTCATCCCGCTGGAACGGGAACACCTGGAACCCGCGGTGCCGCGCGGCCGTAGTGCCTGCCGTGCCGAACGCCGAACCTCAGCAAGCGCACTCGTGATGAAGATCGCCGGAGCCGTGGGCCTCATCCTCCTGTCGCTGTTCATGTTCGTGGGCTTTCTGACCACGGACACCGTCCTGTCCGCCGGGGCCACGATGGCGGCGCTGGGCATCACCGTGGTGCTGCCCGCCGCGGGGGCCCTGCTGCTGGCGCGCAGCCACTACGCGGAGCGCAGCCGGCTCTCGGGGCGCAGGGCCGCGCTCACGCGGCACGCCACCGAATCCGAGATCCTGCGCCTGGCCCAGGGGCGCGGCGGCAAGCTGATGGCGGTGGAGACCGCCATGGCCATGCACCTGGCGGAAGACACCGCCCGCGAGACGCTGGACCGGATGGTCTCCGAGGGCCGCGCGGAGCTGGAGGTGACGGACGGCGGCAACCTCGTCTACAGCTTTCCCACGCTCTTGCAGCTGGCGGACAAGCGCACGGCGAAAGGAATTCTCGATGCATAACGGACCCATGCGCCTGGCCTGCCCCGCCTGCCTGGGTGTGGTGCTGGCGCATACGAACGTGGCGCAGGAAACCACCCTCGACCACTGCGGACGCTGCGGCGGAACCTGGATCCCGCGCACGCAGATCGACCGGCTGCGCGCGGTGCCGGCAGAGGCCGTGCGCGCCATGGTCACCCGCGCGGACGACGCCGGGTTCCTGTGCCACAGCTGCCACTCGCCCATGGATCGCAACGCCGCGCGCTGCGCCGGGTGCAGGTGGTCGAACGCGCTGGAGTGCCCGTCGTGCGGAAAGGGGCTGGAGCGGACCACGGCGCAGGGCGTGACCGTGGACGTGTGCCGGCGCTGCGAGGGGGTGTGGCTGGACCACCACGAGCTGTCGTCGCTCTGGGCGGCCGCCGCGGCCGTGGCCGTCGCGAACCACGGCGGCGTGCTCGACGGCATGTCCAGCCTCGCGGACGCTTCGTCCCTGCTGGACGTGCTCTTTTATGCGCCGGACCTCGTTCACGGGGCCGCGTACGTGGCCGTGGAAGGGGTGGAGCTCGTTTCCAACGTGGCGGGGGCGGGGCTGGAGGCGGCCTCCAACGCAGGCGGGCTGCTGTCCGGGGTTGGAGACGTCCTGGGAGTGGTGGGCGACGCGGCCGGCGCGGTTTTCGGGGTGATTGGGGACGTGTTCTCGATCTTCGACGGGTTCTAGCGGGCCGCAGGAGGCGCGCGCAACCCCAGCGTGCGTGCAGATCCGTCGGAGAGTCGCAGATCGGTCCGGAGAGGCGCAGATCCGTCCTGAGCGGCTGAAGCCGCCGCTGGGAAAGCGGTAAGCCCTGTCTCGCGCCGAGGCGCGACGCGAACAGGGCTTCAACCGCGTTACGGTCGTCAGGCCGGTTCTCGGCCGTGCAGGGTACCGGCCACCCGCGTGGCATCCGGCCGGCGACGGACCAGTCCGCGCAGGCGGACTTCGTGTGGTTGTTGCGGCGAATTCATTCGCTCGGACGAGCCCGTGCCGCCCGGCAGGCTTCTCGCCCGCGATCCGTCACGATCCGTCACGATCCGTCACGATCCGGCACGATCCGGCACGTCCGTCCCGGCGAGGTCCCGTGCGGTGGGGCGACCGTCGGTCACGGGCGAGGAGATCCTTCGGTCGGCGCCAGGGATCACGGCACGGGCGAGTACCGGCGGCGCCTCCCTCAGGAAAACAACCGGGAGGGGCCCGCCGCACTTTCGCACTTTCGCACTTTCGCACTTTCGCACTTTCGCACTTTCGCACTTTCGCACTTTCGCACTTTCGCACTTTCGGCAGTTCCCGTTTCCCGGCAGTTGGCCGAAAGGGCCGTCCACGCTATCTTGTTGCCTCAGACGTTCCCTTCCGAAGACCTCGGCACTGCTCTACCTGGAGCCGAATGCTTTCCCTGGACGACAAGCAGCGCCGCGAGCTGTGGGGCCTGGGGCTTTTTGCCCTCGCCCTGCTCCTCGCCCTGAGCCTGGTTCCCCTCCGCGCATTCGGCGGCGGGGCGGCGGACGTGTTTCCGGCCGGCAACATCGTGGGCGTGGCCGGCGGCGCCCTGCGCAACGGCATGGTGGGGTTCCTGGGCATCGGCGCGGTGGCCCTGCCCATCCTGGCCGCGCTCTGGGGCGCGTTCGCGTTCGGCAAGGTGGACGGCGGGATGTCGCTGCGCTGGACGACGCTCTTCGCCGGGCTCGTGGTCCTCATCCCCGCGGCCGTCTACATCGGCGGCAGCGCGGTGAGCCCCACGGACTACACGGGATGGCTGGGCGCGGCCACGGGCAAGCTGCTCATCGCGGCGCTCTCGGCCGTGGGCGGCGCCGTCGTCCTCTTCTTTCTCTTCGCGGCGCTGTGCGTGGCCACCGTGGGATGGAATCCCCTGCGGACGGCGTTCCACGGCGGGCGCTTCGCGATGACGCAGGCGCGGCAGGCGGCCACGGCGCTTCCCAAGCCGGCGATGACGCTCCCGAGCCCGCTCAAGCTCCTCCCCCGCCGCGCCGCGCCGGTCGCCGCCGAGCCGCTCCCCGCCCTGCACGACCTGGACGACGGCATCGAGGACGCGGAGTTCGAGATCGCGGCGGACGGGGACGGCGATAGCGACGGCTACTGGGACGGATTCGAGCCGGCAGTGGATCCGGACGCCACGCAGCTGGACCCGCCCGTGGCGCCGGCGACGGCCGCCGCGCCCGCGCCCCCCGCCAGGCCGGCCGGAAAGCCGGAGGCCAAGGCAGCGGGCAAGAGCGCGCAAAAGCCGGCCGGTCCGCGCGGGCTGGCGGCGGAGCAGGTGGAGCTGCTGCCGGAAGACAGCGGCGACCCGTACTCCACCGACCTCCCCGGCTCCGGCCTGCTGGTGGCCGCGCCCGTACGGGACGACGCGCGCGGCAAGCAGGAGCTGGACAAGCTGGGGCAGGTGCTCATCGACAAGCTGGCGACCTTCAAGATCGAGGGGACCATCGTCGGGATGACGACGGGCCCCGTGGTCACGCAGTTCGAGGTGAGCCCGGCGCCGGGGATCAAGGTGGCCCGCATCGCCAACCTGGAGGCGGACCTGGCGCTGGCCCTGCGCGCGCCCTCCGTGCGCATCGTGGCGCCCATCCCAGGC
>DATING010001286.1:0-1922 GCA_035474555.1 Longimicrobium sp.
CACATAGCTTCCTCGCCGCGATTGCATGCTCAACGCTCTCGGCTACTCGTACGCGTACGACGACTTCTACACGAAGTCTCCGTACGGCGACATCCCGGTAGTTGTCGCCGTACGTTGACAGCTGCTGGATTGTAAACGTACGGCGACACGGAGGCAAGAACTTCGGCAGGACACCGGACACGAGACAGCCCCGCCGGATCCGAATCCGGCGGGGCTGCTCATCTTCGTCCCTACGAGCGTCGTGACTCAGCTCTCCCGCAGCCCCGCGCCGGCCAAGCACGCGCCCACGAACGCCGTCTCCACCTGCCGGCAGGCGGCGCGCACGGGCTCGGGGGCGGGGTGCGCGAGGACCAGGCGCGCGCCGATGGTCTCGTAGCAGCGCGGCTTGGCCTCGCCCGGCACCTGCCGGCAAAAGGCGATGCCCGGCTCGATGCTCCAGTCCAGGTCCGTGAAATACTCCACGCCGCCCAGCAGGCAGTCCGTCGCGCGGGCGCGGTCGCCCAGCTGGCAGGCCTCGATCATCCGCGGCGCGTCGCCGCTCAGCGCGCCCAGGTACTGCTTGCCGAAGCCGCGGTAGCAGTCCGCCGCCGCCTCACCCGGCGCCGCGTCGCAGCCGCGCAGCACGCCGGCGGGGTTCATCCCCAGCAGGTTGAACAGCACCAGCGGCTGGTACGCCCAGCACGAGGCCGCGTGCGCCGGGGCCAGCCCGCTGCACAGCTGCTCGCGCGCCGCCCGCGCCTGCGCCTTGGTCTGCGCGGCGGCGTGCCCGTCGTGCGGGTTGGCGGGAGGACGGGCGGCCGCGTGTCCTTCGTGCGCGTTCGCGGCGGCACTGCCGGACGCGGACGCCGCGGCGCGTGCCTGGCCTCCGTGATCGGGGCCGATGCCGGGGCCGTCGCCCACGTTGATGGCAGTGATGCCGATGGCGCGGATGGCCCGCTCCATGAACACGCCGTCGTAGCACTCGCGCCGGGCCTGGGCCGTTGCCAGCGCGTCGCAGATGGGCAGCGCCTGCCGGAAGTCGGCGAAGTGCACCATCAGCCCGTGCCCCAGGCCGTGCCAGCACTCCAGCAGCTCGAACCCGCGCACCCCCGCGGCCGCCCGCGACGCGCAGATGCGCCCGGCAGACGCCTGGTCGATGGTGCCGCCCTGCAGGAAGTACCCCTCCAGCACACCGTGAAAGCAGCCGGACTGGAAGCCGGGCTTGCAGTCGCCCAGCACGGCCAGGTCGCGGCCGCGCGCCATGGCGTAGCGCCCCAGCGCGTGCGCCAGCGGGTGCCCCTGGTTGCGCACGGTGTTGTCGGCGGCCGCCAAGCGGTCCAGGCTGTCCAGCGCCGCCCCCAGCCCCCGCTCGCGCGCCGCCAGGAACACGGACGCGATGTTCAGGTCGCGCTCGGAGACCTGCGACCAGTCCAGCCCGCCCGGATCGGCCGGGGCCGCCGCGGCGGCAGGCGCGGCGGCGGGCGCGCCCAGCAGGCCGGCGAGCGCGGCGGTGACGAACAGCAGTACGGCGGCGATCGCTGCGTTGGCCCTCATGCTCCACGTCCTCGGCTGCAGGTGAACGGCTCCGCATCCCTTCCCGCAATGCTCCAGCCAGCCGCACACGATGCGGCCATTTACGCAGATTGAAACCGAAAAAGGTTGTGGGGGAGGTGGGGCGACGCTACCGTACCGGCGCAGGGAGGGCCGATCCGGCTCCGGGGTACGCTCCCCTTTCCCGCATCCCCTTCCGCTCCCACGAGAGCACGGGCTGCCCTGCCTTACCCGGATGGAGAACGACATGCGCAAGCTCAAGCTCAGCATCGACGACCTGAAAGTCACCACCTTCCAGCCCACGGACCAGGACGGGGAGATCGGCACCGTGCACGCGCACATCCCGCCGTCCGGACGACCCTCGTGCGTTCCCGATGCCGGGACGTGCGACC
>DATING010001287.1:0-5322 GCA_035474555.1 Longimicrobium sp.
GGACGCAGGGAACAGATGGATGTTCCCTGCGTCCTCGCCGTTTGTACGCCGCGACGTCTGCGTGAACGCCTCGGAAGACGGCGTCCGTCCGATCAGGCGATGCAGGCCGGATCGCAGGTCTGCTCGGAGTTCAGGCACGGGCCGCTGGTGGGCTGCGTCCACGGCGCCACCATCGCGTCTCCTGTGACGGTCGAGAACGTCTCGACGTTCAGCGTGTCCAGGTTGAGGTGAAGCTTGGCCTTCACGTGCGCCTCCTTGGATTGGGTTCATGCTGGATCGTGTCCGCAAAGGTAATCCGTTGGAATTACACCGGTCAAGCCGTACCCGCGGGACAATTCCGTCGATTCCGTCCGATCCGCTGCCTGATCTGTTTACTCGCCGGGCCGAGCGGGATGGACGTACATCCGCGCGGCGCCCGGCCTCCGGCGGAACGAAAATCCAGCCGTTTTGGACGCGCGAAGGCGTAGGGAAAAGAAAACGGGCGAGGACGCAGAGAACATCATCCGTTCTCTGCGTCCTCGTCTTTTGTCCTCCGCGCCCGCTGCGTGAAGCCGTCGTTCCTACGTCCGGTCCACCAGCCCCGTGCTGGGCACGGGCTGCGCGGACTGCTGGATGCCGAACGGCTCGTGCTCGTCCGCATCCATCACGTCGGCCACGTCCGCGTCGCCGGCATCATGCACGAGCGTCACCGCGAGCGCGGCAATCAGCAGCGAGACGCCGCCGATCATCACCATGTACAGCGACGCGTCGGGGTTGTCGGCGCCGAACGCCGCGCGGATGAACCGCCCGAACAGCAGCGCCGCCAGGATCTCGGGGATGACGATGAAGAAGTTGAAGATCCCCATGTACACGCCCATCCGGTGCGGCGGCAGGGCACCCGCCAGGATGGCGAAGGGCATGGACAGGATGGATGCCCACGCGATGCCCACGCCCACCATCGTCAGGATCAGCAGGTACTTGTCGTGGATGAAGTACACGCCCAGCAGCCCCGCCGCACCGCACACCAGCGCGGCGGCGTGCGTCATCTTGCGGCTGGTCGCGTCGGCCAGCCTGGGAAGCAGGAACGCCACGGCAAAGCAGACGATGGAGTAGACGGAGAACATCAGCCCGCCCCACTCCGTGCCCCGCGCGAACTGCTCGTCCTGCGGATTGGTCGCGCCGAACACGTGCGTCGCCACGGTCAGGCCAAAGAACATCCACATGCAGAACAGGCCCAGCCAGGTAAAGAACTGGACGACGGCCAGCTGCTTCATGGTCCTGGGCATGTCGCGCATGGCGCTGCCGATCTCGCCGAACAGCGCACCCACGCCGCGGCGCTCCCGCCGCTCGCGTTCGAACGCGGCCATGTCCTCGGGCGGGTGCTCGGTGGTGGTGAACACCGTCCACAGCACGGCCAGCAGGAACACGACGGCGCCCGCCTGGAAGCTGTACTTTACCGTGAGCGGAATGCCGCTGGCGGTGTTGCCCGTTACGCCCATCTCGCGGAACAGGAACGGCAGCGCGTTGGCCAGCGATGCGCCCACGCCGATGAAGAACGACTGCATCACGAAGCCGGCCGTGCGCTGGCCGGCGTCGAGCTTGTCGGCCACGAAGGCGCGGAACGGCTCCATGCTGATGTTGATGGAGGCGTCCAGGATCCACAGCAGGCTCGCCGCCATCCACAGCGCGCTGGACGTGGGCATGAAGAACAGGGCGATGCTGGCCAGGATGGCGCCCACCAGGAAGTACGGGCGGCGGCGCCCCAGCCGGCCCCAGGTGCGGTCGCTGAGCGCGCCCACGATGGGCTGCACCAGCAGCCCCGTCATGGGCGCCGCCAGCCAGAGGATGGGCACCTCGTCCGGGCTGGCCCCCAGCCGCTGGTAGATGGCCGACATGTTGGCGAGCTGCAGCCCCCAGCCGAACTGGATGCCGAGGAAGCCAAAGTTCATGTTGAACAGCTCGCGGAAGCTCAGCCGCGGTCTTCTGTGGGTCACGGGGTCCTCGGAGCGTGGGTCAGGGGGCACATCGTGATCGCGTTCGTGCGGTCGCATCGCGGGCCTGGCCCGCCGCACATCCATCCAACCCGCTTGCTTTCCTGGGGGAGGCGCCGCGCAGTCCTTCCCTCCGCGCAGGGCCAGGGCGCCGACCGAAGGATCTACCATCCCGTGATCGACGCCTGCCTCCTGCGCCCATTGGGCCGTTCCCGGCAGGGCTCTCCGCGCGGAACGGAGGTCATGCCCCGCGGGCGAGATCCTTCGGTCGGCGCCCCGAGATCCCGCACGGGCCGGTCTCGTCGGGCGCCTCCCCGAATAAAAAGTGCGGGACCTTGCGGGCGTGGCAGCCTCCGCGCGAGCGCCCCCTCCGCTCGCTTAGGCTCGCACCTCCCCCAAAAACCCCTGGGGGAGGTTGAACAGCACTTTCATCCGACAGGGTGCGCGCAACGCCGAATGACTCTGGAAAACAAGCAGTTCTTCGTTTCTTCGTCCCGGCTCAGCCGGCTCAACGCGCCGCGCCGACGTCCACGACGTGGATCTCCATGGGCGCGAGTGTGGGGAACGGGACGTAGCCCTGCACGCGCCCGTCCACGCCGACCGACAGCGGCGCGGGGCGCGTTCCGCCCAGCAGGTTGTTTCCGGCACCCCGGCGAGGCGGCAGCGTGCCGGCATCCCCCGAGAGCGTGACGCCGGCCGCGGGCGTGGTGCCCAGGTTCGCCACCACCAGCACCGCCAGCTCGCCCTCGCGGCGCACGAACGCGGCGACGGCGGGGTTGCTCGTCATGAGCGGCACCAGGCGGCCCGTGGCCAGCGCGGGGTGCGAGGCGCGCAGGTGGATCAGCCGGCGGTGCAGGTTCAGCATGGAATTGGGATCGGCATCCTGCGCCTGCACGTTGCGCGTGGCCCAGTCCGCCTGCGGCGCGCGCCAAGGCGTGCCGGTGGTGAAGCCCGCGCCCGGGGCAGACGTCCAGTGCATGGGCGTGCGCAGGTTCTCGTCCGGCTTGTCGCCCGCGATGCCGATCTCCTCGCCGTAGTACAGGAACGGCGTGCCGGGGAGCGTCAGCAGCAGCGCGGACGCCATCCGCGCCTTTGCCGCATCCCCCTCCAGCACCGTCATGGTCCGCGACTGGTCGTGGTTGCGCAGGAAGGGCGCGTAGCGGTGCGGGGGCAGCGTGTCCTGCAGCCGCAGGTATCCGCCGTACAGCCGCGACGTGTTCCCCGCCTTGACAGACTCCAGGATGTCGTCCGAGAGCTGGAACATGAAGTGGGAGGTCAGCTGGTCCGGGTAGTACGGCAGGATGGCGCCGATGCTGTCCCACACCTCGCCCACCGTGTACACATCCGGCTTTACGCTGCGCAGGTGCGCGGCATAGTCGCGCAGAAAGACGTGCGTCCCCGGCAGGTGCTCCACCCGTGCGCCGCGGTCCGCCTCCACCAGGTGCTTGATGGCGTCCAGCCGAAAGCCGTCCACCCCCAGCGAGTCCAGCCAGAAGCTCGCGATCCGCCTGGTCTCCGCGACCACTTCCGGGTTCTCCACGTTCAGGTCCGGCATCCCGCTCCAGAACAGGCCGAAGTAGAACTCGTCCCCGTGCGGCGACCGGTGCCAGTTGTCGCTCCCCCACGGGTTCATTACGCCGGGATGCTGCGCGGAGAACATGTACCAGTCGCGGTAGCGCGACTGCGGATTGCGCGCCGCGTCCAGGAACCACGGGTGCTCGCTGGAGCTGTGGTTCAGCACCATGTCGACGAGGACGTGGATGCCGCGCCGGTGCGCCTCCGTCATCAGCCGCCGGAAATCCTCCTTCGTGCCGTACTCGCGGTCGATGGCGTAGTAGTCCACCACGTCGTAACCGTGGTAGCTGGGCGACTCGGCCACGGGCATGAGCCAGATGCACTGCGCGCCCAGGTCGCGCTGCGAATCGGGGTTGCCGTCGTTGATGTAGTCCAGCTTCTGGATGAGGCCCTGGATGTCGCCCACGCCGTCCCCGTTGCTGTCCTGGAACGAGCGGACGAAGACCTCGTAGCAGGTGGCGCCCCGCGTCCACGCCGGGGGCTCGCCCCCGCTCGTGGGCTGCGCGGCGGCGGGAAGGCTCACGGCGAGCGCGGCCAGCGAGGCAAAGGCAGTGCGGCGCATGGGGATGCTTCCGGGTGATCTCATGGGTTTCGATGGCCCAGGGTGATGTCGTTCGGTCAGTCCAGCCGGTTGGGCGCAGGCGCCGCGGGATCGGCGAAGAGCCAGCGGTACGCGGCGGGAAACTCGCGCCGCCAGAACCACTCGTTGTGCTCCCCGTCGTCCGGCGCGGCGGCGAGCACGTCGGTGCCCACGGTCCAGCCGGCGGCGGCAAGCGTGTCGATCATCCGCTGCTGCGCCACGACGACGATGCGCGGCGCCGTGCCCGGCCCTTCCTTGCCGCCGCTCACGAAGTACATCCGCGGGCGCGGCCCGGACGCGACGCCCGCCCGCGCGGCCACGAACACCGAGTCGCTGAACCAGAGCGAGGGCGAGAACACGCCCACGCGGCCGAACACGCCGGGATGGCGGAGCGCCGCGTAGAGCGAGATGAGCCCGCCCATGCTGCTGCCCATGATCCCCGTGCTCTCCGGCCCCGGGCGGGTGCGATAGCTCCGGTCGACGTGCGGCTTGAGCGTGTTCGCCAGGAAATCCGCGTACGCGGCGCCCTGGCCGCCGCCGTGCTCGGGATGGACCCACGGCGAGTACTCGTTCATCCGCTGCTGCTGCCCGTTGTCCACCGCCACAACGATCACGCCGGGGTCGCCGGCCGCGTGCAGACTGTCGAGCGCCTCGTCCACGCCCCACTCGCCGGCGTAGCTGGTGGCCGCGTCGAACACGTTCTGCCCGTCGTGCATGTAGAGCACCGGATACGTCTTCTGCGAAGACGCGTAGTCCGGCGGCAGGTAGATCCACACCCGCCGCGTGCGCCCCAGCTCCGGCATGGCGAACGCCGTGTCCATCACCCTGACGGACGCCGTCGCCGAGTGCGGCCGCGGCGCGTTCTCCGCCCCGCCCTGCCCCGCAGCCGGCGCGGCCACGGCGACGAGCGTGGCGACAACCGCCGAGGCGAGCGCGGCGGCAAGGATTCGGCGGTTCGGGCGTTGACGGTTCATCGAGATCGACGGAATGGTTTCCATACGGTGTGGCGGCGTCCGCGCGGGCGCCCCCTCCGCTCGCTGAGGCTCGCACCTCCCCCAAAAACCCCTGGGGGAGGTTGATCTCGCTCGGGCTTCGTGCCGGCGTGGCACTCCCCCGCGACGGACAGTCCGCGCAGGCGGACTTCGTGTGCTTGTTGCGGCGAATTCATTCGCTCTGGGCGGGTGCGTACCTCCGCGA
>DATING010001288.1:0-2757 GCA_035474555.1 Longimicrobium sp.
CATGACGAGTCCGTAGCGCTGTTTGTTTTCCTGAGGGAGGCGCCGCCGGAACCGTCCCGTTGACGAGTCCCTTGGCGCCGACCGAAGGATCTACCGTCCCGTGATCGACATCCGCTCCTCCGCCGGACCTCGCCGCCAGACGACTCTCATCACCGAACGTAGCCTGCACAAAGCGGCGTGGTCCCGTCTGGAGCGAATGAATTCGCCGCTGGAAATTCGCGAAGTCCGCCTTCGCGGACTGGAGTAGCGAGTGACCATGTCGCGCGTGTGGGGTTTGATCATCGAGCCGGTTCTGGTATTTTACGGGATGGATACTCCTTCGCTTGGCCGCGATACGACTCCTCTGAGTGCTGGTCTGCGTTTCCCGCGTGACGCTGCAGATCAGGAGAGTGCGGCGTCCATGGCACACCGCCGCGCGAAGTACGATGCCGCGCTTGCACAGGTGCCGGATTCGGAGCCGGACGAACATGATCGGCTTTGATCGCGATCACAACCGCTTACGCACAAACCGGCGCCGCTCGACACCATCGAGCGGCGCCGGTTTTCGTTGACCGGGCACGGGTCAGATCCCGTCGCGGGAGCAGCCGTCGATCGCGGGAGAGGAGATCCTTCGGTCGGCGCCACGGCTCCAGCGTGGGAATGGACCCGGCGGCGCCGCCCTCAGGAAAACAAGCGGGGACGAGCGGGTCCGATAGGGTCGTCCGGCCGATCTCAGTTCCGCATCAGCTCCGGGAGCAGCGACCGGCCGACGGCGTGCGGCGGGGGCGCGATGCCGAGCCAGGCGGACACCGTCGGCGCGGCGTCGATAGTCCGCGCGGGGCCGGTGCGCAGCGGCCGGAACCCCGCGCCCTCCGCGCAGAGCGCCGTGCGCATGTCTACGCTCACGGAGGGAAAGCCGTGCCCGGCGGACGGCGGCGCGGACTGCGTGAGCGGGCCCGCGGCGGAGGCCGTCCAGGTGTAGCCCGGCGCCAGCTCGTAGTACAGGTCGCCTCCCGCCGGCCCGCCGATCCCCAGCGAATCGTGCTCCGCGGCGCGCCACGTCCGCGTGACGATGGGCGCGCCGTCCTCTCCCCGCGCGTCCAGGAGCGCCCGCTCCGCCGCGGCCAGCACCTCCGCCTCGCGCTCCGGCGGGACGATGCCGTCCTTGCGGGCGGTGCGGTTCAGCGAGATCCAGTACCCGTTGGGCGTCAGCGCCTGCGTGCGCGAAAGGTCGATGCGCCCGGCGTCATCCGCCCCCAGCAGCCCCGCCCGCGCCAGGGCCACGTTCGGCCGGAACACCCGCCACGTGGCGCGCATCCCATGGTCGCCGCCCACGAAGAGCGCCGTGCCGGGCGAGCGGGCCACCAGCGCGCGCAGGTGCCCCAGCCGGTGGTCCACTAGCTGCCAGCCGCGGGTGCGCACCTCCTGGATGCGGGCGGCCAGCACGGCATCGTATCCCGGACGGTCGGGGTCCAGGTAGCCGTACCAGCGGTGGTCCACCTCGTCACCAAGGGGAAAGTAGTCCAGCATGAGCGCGGGCTCCTGCATCCATCCCCACTCCGCGCCCCGGATGAACTGCCGCGTGAGGAACTCGGCCGTCTCCAGGTAGCGCCACTCGGCCTCGCCGTCGCCGCCCTCGCCCAGCGTGGGACCGAACGCCTCGCGGTCCAGCCCCCATCCCGCCGCGTTCCCGATCCACCCCCGCACGGCCGTGTGATACGCGGCGGCCACCTCGGGACGGTTCGCCTCCACCAACGGCACCTCGGGATAGTAAAAGCGGAAGCGCGTGCCGTCCGGCGCCAGCTCCCACAGCCGGACGCTGATCCAGGCGCGGCCGCCCTCCAGCTGAAGCTCCATCGGCTCGGAGAAGTGCCGCGCCAGGGGCCGTCCATCCAGCGGCGCGCGGTCCACCGCCGCCGCCGCGGCCACCACGCCGCGGGCGGCGTCGCGTGCGGGGGCCACCAGCAGGTGCGTGTACGTGCCCGCGCCGTACAGCAGCCCGTACACGGAGTCGCGGCCCACCGTCCACGCGATCTCCAGCGGCGGGCGCGTCCCGGCGGGCAGGCGCTCCAGCCCTCGCCATCCCGCCGCCGGACGCGGCCGCGCGCTGTCCTGCGTCATCACCCGGCCGCGGGCCAGCTCGCGGTTGTAGCCGTTCAGCACGTGCGCCGCGGGCCGCGCGAGCGCGGATGCCGCCCGCGTCCGCGACCCCGCCAGCGCGTCCTGGCCCGTGCGCACGGGCGGGTAGCCGGGGACGCCGGGTGCCTGCGTGGTGTGGTGCGCCACGACGGAAAGCCCCGCCGCGGCGGCCGTGACCCAGAGGGGCTCCGCGCGCAGGGCGGCGTACTCGAAGCCGGAGATCCGCTCCGTCAGCGAATGCGCGTCCTGCGGAAGCGGAGGCTGGGCGTTCGCCGCGATGCCGTTCACGTCGCCGTACGCGCCCGTCCACAGCGACGCGTGCGCCGGCGCCGTCACGCTGGGGAACGCCGGCCGCGCGTACTCCGTGCAGGCGCCGCCGGCGAAGAGCGCGCGGAAGTTGGGGACGGCCTCCGCCGGCAGCGTCTCCAGCACCCGCCGCTCGTTCAGCGCGTCGAAGCTGACGAGGATGGCGCGGCGGGCGGGTGCCGGCGCGGGCGTGGACGGCTGCGTTGGCGCACAGGCGGACGCCAGGAGCGCGGCCGCGGCCACGAGGGGGGCGAAGCGATGCGTCCGCGGCGATGCCACGCGGACGATGCGGGAGATGGATGACATGCGGGACAAGATTGCCCGCGGCGGCCC
>DATING010001289.1:0-4072 GCA_035474555.1 Longimicrobium sp.
CTGAAGGTCCGCGTTCCGGCGCCGCACGATGCTGTCGTCGCGGACGTCGCGCGGGTGGTCGAACGCGCCCTCCAGCGACCGCACGTGGCTGCCCGCCTGCAGCACGCCGCTCCCCGCGGCCACGCCCCACTCCGCCCGCGCCGCGCGCTCCTCCAGCGTCCCCAGCGACGCCTCCGCGCTGCGGCCGACTTCACCCGCGCGCGTCTCGATGAGCACCACGCCCGTTTCCGCGCGGGGCCCGTAGCGCGCGGACTGCGCGCCGGGGAGCACCGTCAGCCGCTCGATGGTGGCGGCGGGGACGGCGCTCAGGTCCGCCTCGCCCGTCACGGGATCGTTCAGGGGGATGCCGTCCACCAGCACGAGCACGGCGTCCGCCGCGCCGCCGCGGATGCTCACCGTCCGCGGCCCGGCGGGGCTCGTCTCCCGGACCACGGCGCCGGGCACGCGCTCCACCAGGTCGGCCGCCGTCCGCGCGCCGGAGCGCTGGATCTCCGCCCGGGCGACCTGCGTCCCCTCCGTGAGCGGGTCGCGCGTGCCGGAGACCGTCACGGCATCCAGCGCCACGGCCACGGCGGCGAGGGGGATGGCGATCCACGCCTCCTCGCCGTTGCGCACGTCGACGCTCGCCGTCCCCGCCGTATAGCCCGTCCGGGTGGCGCGGACGCGGTAGGGGCCCGGCTCCAGCCCCCGGAAGCGGAAGCGGCCCGCGGCGTCCGTCCACACCCGCAGCCCCAGTTCCGGGATCTCGACGGCCGCCATCTCCACGGGCGCGTCCGTCCGCGCCTCCGTCACGCGACCGGCCAGCTCGCCCGGCCGCTGCGCATCCAGCCGCAGCGGGAGGAGGGCGACCAGGATCAGCAGAATCCAGCCGTTATGCCGCATGGCCGCGCTCCCCGCCGAGGTGTGGCGGCGCGTGCTGCATGCGGAAGCACTGGTCGCCCGCCAGCGGCACCACCTGCGGCGCGCCGGCGTCCGGGCCGGGGCCGGGATGCGGGACGATCTCCACGGGCCAGCCGTACACGCGCTCCACCGTGTCCCGCGTCAGCACCTCCGCCGGCGTGCCTTCCGCGGCCAAGCGGCCCCCGTCCAGCAGGACGAGACGGTCGGCGTAGCGTGCGGCCAGGTTCAGGTTGTGGGTCACGAGCAGCACCGTCTTGCCCGCGTGGCCCAGGCCCGAGAGGAGCTCGAAGATCGCCATCTCGTGCGCCACGTCCAGCGCGGCCGTGGGCTCGTCCAGCGCGAGGGTGGCGGCTTCCTGCGCCAGCGCCCGCGCCACCCGCGCCCGCTGCCGCTCGCCGCCGCTCAGCGTGGGGACGGCGCGCGCGGCCAGGTCCAGCACGTCGCAGCGGCGCATGGCCTCCTCCACCGCGCGCCGGTCCGCGTCGCCCTCGCGGCGCCACGCGCCCAGGTGCGGGTAGCGGCCCATGGCCACGAGGGAACGGACGGACATCGGGAAGACGGCTTCTTCCCCCTGCGGCACCACGCCCACCTCGCGGGCCAGCGCCTCGCGCCCCCAGGTGCCCAGCGGCCGATCCTGGAAATCCACCGAACCGGCGGAGGGCTGCACCACGCCGAGAAGAAGGCGCAGCAGGGTGGACTTCCCCGATCCGTTCGGGCCCAGCACGGCCGTCGTGGCGCCGGCGGGGATCTCCAGGGAGAGATCGAAGACGGCGGGGGTGGACGATTCCGGATACCGGTACGTGAGACCGGTGCAGCGCCATCCGCTCACGCGCCCCTCCTGCGCAG
Source organism: Longimicrobium sp. (assembly GCA_035474555.1). GTDB lineage: Bacteria > Gemmatimonadota > Gemmatimonadetes > Longimicrobiales > Longimicrobiaceae > Longimicrobium. Next base: position 1,747 of record DATING010001289.1, read on the forward strand.
CAGCCAGAGAAAGAACGGCACGCCCACGAACGCCGTCACCACGCCGATGGGCAGCTCCGTGGGCGCCGCGACCGTCCGCGCCAGCGCATCCGCCAGCACGATGAACGTCGCCCCCAGCAGGACGGACGCGGGGAGGAGAAAGCGGTGGTCCGCGCCCCACATCATCCGCGCCACGTGGGGAATCACCAATCCCACGAAGCCGATCACCCCGCTGGCCGCCACGGACGCCGCCGTCAGCAGCGAGGCCGTGCCGTACGCGATCAGCTTGACCCGCTCCGTCCGCACGCCCAGGTACGCCGCCGTCTCCTCGCCGATCGCGAGCAGGTTCAGCGGACGGGACAGGGCGAAGAGGATGAGCATCGCCGGCACGACCGCGATGGACAGCGCGCCGATGGACCGCCAGGTGGCGCCGCCGAAGCTCCCCATCATCCAGAAGATGGCCGCGCGGAACGACTCCGTCCGGGCGAAGGTGAGGATGAGCATGATGCAGGCGTTGAAGAACGCACCCGCCACCACCCCCGCCAGCAGCAGCACCCGCGTGTCCAGCGTCCGCCCCACGGAGGTGCCGACGCGCATCACGAAGACGATGGCGGCCAGGGCGCCGATCAGCGCCGAAACCGAGACGATGCCGCTGCTGGCCAGCGCGCCCGTGAGGACGATGGCCGTCGCCGCGCCCACCGCCGCGCCGCCGGAGACGCCCAGGATGAACGGCTCGGCGAGCGGATTGCGCAGCAGCGCCTGGAACGCGGCCCCGCTCGCGGCCAGGCTTCCGCCCACCAGCGCCGCGAGGATGGTCCGCGGCAGCCGCAGCTTCTGGACGATGGAGACGGTGGTGGGATCGCCGATGCCGCGCACGCCGTCCACCACCTCGCGGGTGGAGAGCGGCACGGCGCCCACCCGCACGCCGACCACGATGGCGGCCAGCACGGCCGCGGCCATCAGCACGAGCCGGAGGGCGGGCTTCACGGCGCCGCCAGCTCGGGGTGGATGGCATCGCGCAGGGCCCGCGCAGCCTCGCCCAGCCGCGGCCCAGGGCGGTTGACGACGGCCACGGGCACCTCCGCCACGCGCGTCCCCGGCGACGCCGCCAGCTCGCGCCACCCCGGCGCCGTGCGCAGCGCGTCCGCCGAGAACTCCGCCCCCGCGCCGCTGGGGATGACCACCACCTGCGGCTTGCGGCTCACGATCTCTTCGATGCTGACCTGCGGCCACTCCTGCTTTACGTCCTGGAACACGGGCCGCCCGCCGGCCACGGTGACGAGCTCGGAGAGAAAGGTGGTCGGCCCGGCGATCATGGGCGGATCCACCCACGCCACGTACAGCACCGACGGCGCCGGCCGCCCCGCCACGGAGCGGCGTACGGCCTCCAGCTCCGCGCGCATGGCCCCCGCGACGCTGTCCGCCGCCGGCCGGCGCCCCGCGAGCGTGCCCAGGTTGGCGAGGGCGCGAAAGATGTCCGCCGTGTCCTGCGCGGCCAGCGCGTAGACGGGGATGCCCATCTCGCGCAACCGCGTGCGGAGCGCCGCGTCGCCCTGCGTCTCGAAGCTGATGACGAGGTCCGGCCGGAGCGCGACCAGCGCCTCCAGGCTGGGGTCCAGTCCGCCGCCCACGGAGGGAAGCGACGCGACGGCGGAGTCCTTGTCGAAGTCCGTGCGGCCGGCCAGCTGCCCGCGCGCGCCCATGGCGACGAGCAGGTCCGTGGCGCTGGGGATCAGGGAGACGATGCGCGCGGCGGGGCGGTCCAGGCGCACGAGCTGCCGCGCGTCGTCCGTAGCCTGGACGGCGGCGGACGTGGCCGATTGGGCGGGGGGGCGGGCGGACGCGTCGTCCCCGCCGCACGCGGCGAGCGCCGGCAGCGCGGCCACGAGGGCCGCGCGCAGGACGCGCGGGAGCGAGGAGATGCGCAGCAAAAAAGCCCGTCCTTCCCGGGTGAACGCGGGAGGAACGGGCGGCGAATGGCGCCGCGTCGGGCACACGCGTGCGCGTGCTCCGGCCGGCGAGTTTCGTGGCCCCGCTCCCCTCCCACGAGGGTTCGTGCGTTGCGGGAGCAGGGGGGCCGCGTCTCCTGGCTCGAGGCAGCTGCCGCTCGGCCTTCCCGGGCATGAAGCCCAGTGGCGTATCGAGAGCGGAGCCGGGCCGGCGTGGTGCCGGGCCTCTTACAGTGGCGGGGCCGCGCCGGATTTACACCGGCTTCCGTGAGGCCCACCTGCTTTTGTATGTCGGGGCAAACCTAGCCGTCCCCGCGCGGGCTGTAAAGTGTCACGCCGTTGCCGCCGCGCCCGATTCGCCGCATAAACATTGGACAAACGCTTGATTCCAAGGCGTG
>DATING010001290.1:0-3119 GCA_035474555.1 Longimicrobium sp.
ACCGAGATCCTCGGATCCGTTGTGCATTCCAGCTTCAAAGATGGCCTCACGCGGAGGACGCTGAGGTCGCGGAGAAAAGGTGAGGTGATACCAAAGCCGAGAATCCCTTGTGCACACAGGAACCGCATATCACGCAGAGCCGCAGAGGGAAAAAGAGAGACGCAGAGGCGAATCCGTTCTCTGCGGCTCTCTTTTCTCCTCCGCGGCTCTGCGTGAAAGACGATGGTCGAGTGCACACGGAACCGTGGGAAACGGTATGATACCCGATCCGCAACAAGAATGGGCCTCACGCTGAGACGCAGAGGCGCGGAGAGATAACGACGGGAAAAAAGACCGGCAGAGGCCGCCGCTCCTCTTCTTTTCTCTGCGTCTCCGCGTCTCTGCGTGAGGCGGTTGTTTTCTCGGATTTCCGCTTGGCGATGACGGTGGATGGGGTGGGGAGGTATACCCCATCCGGGAAAACAACACCTGGGGGTACAGAGGAACAGGGTCAGACAGGGGAGCAGGAAGCTGCATCGTCATTCATCTTCCCCTGTCCAACTCTGTTCCTCCGTACGCTCATTCTTTTTCAGGATCTGGTAGTCGCCGCGTCCGTGAGCGAGTGCCGAGTCCCGGCCCTCCCCCGGCGCGGGTGCGGGACGGGACGGACGTGGCGGCGCACCACGCCCGGCTCGCGCACGGCCAGGGGCGGGACCCGCCGCGCCGCCGCGTGCACGCGCGCGCTCACACCTCCACCATCTCCGCGGGGGCGGCAGACGCCGCGCGGGCGGCCGCCAGCTCCTCGCGCACCCGCGCGGCGAGCGTTTCCACGTGCGGCTCCAGGCCGATGGTGACGTGTGCGCCGGGTACCCGGTGCGCCCGCACCGCCGGCGCCAGTTGGCACCAGCCGTAGGTGCGCACCGCCTCGTCCGTCTCCAACCCGAACCAGGAGGCGAACTCCGCGGGGTGGTCCTCCGCGGCAAAGAGAGTGAGCGGGCCGCCGTACGTGCCCGGCCGGTACGCCGCCATGCCGCGGCCGCGGGCGCGGATCACCTCCACGTGCACGAGCAGATCCGCGGCGTCGAAGCCGGCCGGTGCGGCACCCTGCGCGTGCAGCGCCTCCACCGCGCGGCGCAGCTGCTCGTCGAGCTCCGCCCCCGTCAGCGCCTCGATGGAGAGGGTGAACGGCCGCCCCCGCTGCGCGGCGACGTCGCGCGCCAGGCTCAGCACCAGGTCCGCATCGTCCAGCTCCTTGCGGTTGCGGGCAAACGGCGGCGCCACCGTGTCCAACACCCCGGCAAACGCCACCCGCTCGCCCGCGCGCTCCAGCTGCACCGCCATCTCGTACGCCACCACCCCGCCGAACGACCAGCCGATCAGGTGATAGGGCCCGTGCGGCTGCACCGTGCGCACGGCCCGCAGGTGCTCCTCGGCGATCCGCTCCACGGGGCGCGCCAGGTCGTCGCCCACGTCCTGCAGACCATAGACGGGCTGGTCGGGCCCCAGGCGCTTCACCAGCGTCGCGTAGGGGGCCACGCGGCGCCCCGCCGGGTGGAGGACGAAGAGCGGGGGGAGCGTCCCCGTGGTCCGCAGCGGCACCAGCGGCGCGGTGTCCGTCGCGACGGCCGGCTCGCCGTGCGCGCGAACGGAGTCCGCCATGTGCCGCACCGTGCCGCCCACGAAGAGAGTGGCGACGGGGAGGTCGCACCCCAGCTCGCGGCGCACGCGGGCGAACAGGCGCAGCGCCAGCAGCGAGTTGCCGCCCAGCTCGAAGAAGCGCTGCGTGGGGCCCACCGACGCCACCCCCAGGACCTCGGCCCAGATCCGGACCAGCCGCGACTCCAGCTCGTCGCGGGGCGCCTCGCCGTCCGCTTCGGCGCCCCAATCGGGCGCCGGCAGCGTTTTCCGGTCCAGCTTGCCCGTGGCCGTTTCCGGGAGCGCGTCCAGGATGACGAATGCGGCGGGGACCATGTACTCGGGGAGGGTGCGGAGCAGGTTCTCGCGCAGTTCCGCCGCGTCGGTATCGCCCACCACGTAGGCGACCAGCCGCCGGTCTCCGAGCCGGTCCTCGCGCACCATGACCAGGCACTCGGACACGGCCTCGTGCCGCCGGAGCACGGCCTCCACCTCGCCCAGTTCCACGCGGTAGCCGCGGATCTTGACCTGGTTGTCCGTGCGTCCCAGGATCAGCAGGTTGCCGTCCGCCTGCCACCGCGCGCGGTCGCCCGTGCGGTACATCCGCGCGCCGGGCGCCGCGAAGGGATCGGGAACGAACTTCTCCGCCGTCAGTCCCGGCCGCCCCAGGTAGCCGCGCGCCACCCCCGCCCCACCGATGTACAGCTCGCCGGGCAGGCCCACCGGGACGGGCTGCCCGTGCGCGTTCAGGACGAAGAAGGTGAGGTTCTGGATGGCGTGCCCCACGGGGACGGGGCCGGCGCGGTGCTTTTCCTGGGGAAGGACGTAGGCCGAGCAGCCGACGACCGTCTCCGTGGGCCCGTACTCGTTCATCAGCCGCACGCCGGGCGCGTGGTCCTGCCAGAACACCGTCGGCTCGGCGGAAAGGAAGTCCGCGCCGATCACCAGTGTGTGGGCGGCGGCCTCCAGCTCTCCCGGCTCCAGCAGGGCGTTCAGCAGCCCCAGGTGAATGGGCGTGATCTTGATCAGCCCGAAGCCGGGCCTCCCGCGCAGCACCTGCGCCAGCGCCTCCACGGGCGACTCCTCCGGGAGCAGGTGCACGGGGCGGCCGGCGAAGAGGGGGAGGAGGTTCGTGATCGTCAGGTCAACGGCGATGGAGGTGAAGACGGGCGCGCCGTTCCCCCGGTCCGCCCCGTAGGCGGGCACCCCCCAGTGGATGTAGTTGACGACGCCCCGGTGGTGCATGGACACCCCCTTGGGCCGGCCTGTGGATCCGGAGGTGTAGATCACGTAGCAGAGGTTCTCCGCCGTCACCCCGCTCTCCACGGGCGCCTCGCTTTCTTCCGCGATCCGCGCCCACTCCGCGTCCAGGGCGAGGACCCGGAGACGGGCCCGCGCGGGGAACCCGTCACGCAGTCGCGCCTGGGTGAGGAGCACCGCCACGCCGGAGTCGTCCAGCATGTACGCGATGCGCTCGGTGGGGTGGTGCGGGTCCATGGGCACGT
>DATING010001291.1:0-1673 GCA_035474555.1 Longimicrobium sp.
TCCCCGCTTCCGTACGGGACGTCCGCTCACCCGCAGCGTGCACGATGCTCCGCCTTCCGCACCGGTCCCGCCATCGCGCCCCCCCGCCTGCCTCTCTTAGATTCCCGCATCCGACGCCCCGTCCCCCCATTCCGCGCCCGATGCCCGATACGCCCCGCACCGTCGACGCGATCGACACGCCCGCCGCGCTGGTGGACGTGGACCGCATGCACGCCAACCTGCGCCGCGTGGCCGCGTACTGCCGCGAGCACGGGCTGGCGTGGCGGCCGCACGCCAAGACGCACAAGACGCCCGAGCTTGCCGTCGAGCAGGTGCGCGCCGGGGCCGTGGGCGTCACGGTGGCGACGCCGCGCGAGGCGGAGGTGATGTCGCGGGTGGTGGACGACCTGCTGCTCGCCTATCCGCCCATCGGACGGGCCAAGCTGGACCGGCTGATGGCGCTGCCCGCGGGCGTACGGCTGACCGTGGGGCTGGACTCGGCGGAGGCGCTGCGGGGGCTGGCGGAGGCGGCGCGCGCGGCCGGCCGGCCCGTGGGCGTGCTGGTGGAGACCGATGCGGGGATGGGCCGCGTGGGCGTGCAGTCCGCGGAGGACGCGGTGGCGCTGGCCCGCGCGGCGGCGGAGGCGGACGGAGTGGAGTATCGCGGCATCCTCTTCTACCCCGGCCACGTCCGGGAGCGGGTGGAGCAGCAGGGGGACGCCATCCGCACCCTCTCCGATCGCCTGGGGCAGACGCTCGAAGCGCTGCACGCGGCCGGCGTGGCGCCGTCCGTCGTGAGCGGCGGCTCCACGCCCACCTTCTGGCGCTCGCACGAGATCGCGGGGCTCACGGAGGTGCGTCCCGGGACGAGCATCTTCAACGACCGCACGACCTCCGAGATCGGCGCCTGCGCGTGGGGCGAGTGCGCGTACTCCGTGCTCGCGACGGTCGTCTCCACGGCGGTGCCGGGGCAGGCGGTGGTGGACGCGGGCTCCAAGGCCCTGTCGCGCGAGGAGATCCGCGCCGACTCCACGGGCTTTGGCGCGCTGCTGGACCGGCCGGAGGTGCTGGTGAAGGCCGTTTCCGAGGAGCACGGCCTGCTGGACCTGTCGCGCACGGACTGGCGCCCGCGCATCGGCGAGCGGGTGCGCATCGTGCCCAACCACGTGTGCGTCTCCGTGAACCTGCACGAGCGCCTGCACGGCGTCCGCGGCGACGACGTGGCGCACGTCTGGACGATCGCCGCACGGGGGCGCTGACCGTCAACGGGAGGATCGGGATGAGCCGCTCGAGGAGAAAGACGCCCGTCGCCGGAATCACGACGTCGGATTCGGAGAAGCAGGACAAGCGCCTCGCCAACCGCAGGCTGCGCCGCAGGGTGCGCGAGATCCTGCCGGCGGAGCCGGACGGGGTCCTGCCAGCGCTGCGCGAGGTGAGCAGCGTCTGGTGCTTCGACAAGGACGGAAAGATGCGCTTCGATCCGGAGTCGCACCCCCGCCTGATGCGGAAATAGGCGCGTGAGCGCCGCCGTTGCGTGAGGGATGCGCGCCCGCAGGGCCGAGAGCCCGGAGCGCGGGGACAACAGCAGTATCGTTGGCCCCGTGCGGAGGGGGCTCGGCGCCGTTGGCAACGGTTGTATCGTTGCCTACGGCGCGCGCAGCCCGGCCCGGAGCGCAGCGGAGGGACACGCCCAA
>DATING010001292.1:0-1682 GCA_035474555.1 Longimicrobium sp.
CCCTGCGCGCGGACGACGGCGTGCGCCTCCCGCCGCTGCTGCCCCGGGAGGACGGGGCGGATGCGCCGCTGTCCTTTAGCCAGGAGCGGCTCTGGCTCCTGCAGCGCATCGCGCCGCGGTCGCCGGCCTACAACATCTCCACGGTCCTCCGCTTCGGCGGGGCGCTGGACGCGGGCGCAATGGAGCGCGCGGTGGCGGAAATCGTCCGCCGCCACCACGCTCTCCGCACCGTGATCCTCCAGACCGACGCCGGCCCCCTCCAGCGGGTGACGGCGGGCGGCTTCCCCCTCCCGCTCCACGACCTCGCCTCGCTCCCCGCGGACCAGGCGGAGTCCGAGGCGCGGGAGCGGGTGCGGCGCGAGTGGATGACGCCCTTCGAGATCGAGGGGGGCGCGCTCTTCCGCGCGATGCTCATCCGCATCGCCGCGGACGACCACGTGCTGCACCTGGCAGCGCACCACACCGTCTTCGACGGGTGGTCCGCCGGCGTCCTGCAGCGCGAGCTGGCAACGCTGTACGAGGCATTTTCCCGCGGCGAGCCCTCGCCGCTGGCCGATCTTCCCGTGCAGTACGCGGACTACGCGGCCTGGCAGCGGGGGTGGATGACGGACGAGGCGGCCGGGCGCCAGGTGGCGTACTGGCGCGACCGGCTGGAAGGCGCCCCTCCGCTCCTGGAGCTGCCGACGGACCGCCCGCGCCCCGCCGTGCAGGGGTACGCGGGGGGGATGGTGGAGAGCGCGATCGAGCCCGGGCTGGTGGCGGGCGTGCGCGCGCTGGCCCGGCGCGAGGGAGCGACGCCGTTCATGGTGCTCCTCGCCGCGCTGGACGTGGTCCTTTCGCGCTGGTCCGGGCAGGAGGATCTCGTCGTCGGCACGCAGGTGGCCGGGCGGACGCACGCGGGGACGGAGCCGCTGATCGGCGTCTTTTTGAACACGCTGGCCATCCGCGCGGACCTTTCCGGCGCGCCCGGCTTCCGCGAGCTGCTGGGGCGGGTCCGCGAGGCCACGCTGGGCGCCTACGCGCACCAGGACGTGCCCTTCGAGCGCGTGCTGGACGCGCTCCGGGTGCCCCGCATGCTGGGGCACTCGCCGGTGTTCCAGGTGATGATCAACTACCAGAACTTCGGCGCCGGGTCCGCCGCGCCCGCCAGCCTGGAGCGGCGCCCGTTCGCCGACGCGGAGCCCACGTCCAAGGTGGACATGACGCTGTACGCGAGCGAGGACCCGCAGGGCATCGCCCTGGGGCTGGTGTACTCCGCGGAGCTCTTCGAGGCGCCGCGGATGCGCGAGCTGCTGGCGCAGGTCACCGCCGTCCTGGAGCAGGCGGTCGCGGACGCGGGCCGCTCCGTCGCCGAGATGCCGCTGCGGACCGCGGAGGCCGCGGCGCTCCTCCCCGATCCGTCGCAGCCGCTGGACCGGACGTGGCGCGGGAGCGTGCCGGAGATCTTCGCGCGCCGTGCGGGGGAGCGGCCGGGCGCGCTCGCCGTCGCCGATCCGCTGGAGCGCTGGACGTACGCCGAGCTGGACGCCGCCACCGCCCGCATTGCCCGCCGCCTGGCCGAGGGCGGCGTGCGGCCGGGCGATACCGTCGCGATCTGGGCGCACCGCTCCGCCGCGATGGCGCGGGCGATGGTGGGCGTGCTGCGCGCGGGCGCGGCGTTCGTGGCCCTGGACCCCGCCTAT
>DATING010001293.1:0-9298 GCA_035474555.1 Longimicrobium sp.
TGCCCCTGAACCCGCACAGCACCACGTTCATGCAGGCCAAGATCGACCTGCTGCGCACGCCGGGGCTGGGGGGCGACATCCTGGAGCAGGGCCGCTACGCGCACGAGAGCATCGTCACGCGCGCGGGGGCGACCGTTCCCCTGGTCGCCGTGTTCCCCGTGGAGGGGATGCGGGGGGAGGCAACCGAGTACATGGACCTTATCCAGGCCGGCATCCCCGTGCTGGAGGAGTTCTTCGACCTGTCGTTCCCCGCGCAGAACTCCGTGCGGCTGTGGTACGGGTTCAAGACCGGGATGTCCGGCGGCGGCGGGACCATCAACGTGGAGGACCGCACCGCGTACGACGCCCGGACCCAGGGCCGGGCCCTGCCGTACGAGTCCGGCATCATCCACGAGCTGGGGCACAGCTACATGGGGAGCGAGTCGCTGACGCAGTTCCTGGAGGTGTATGGCGACAACGTGCTGCGGACGGGGTCGCGGGACCTGTCCACATGGACGTTCACGCGCAGCTGGGTGCCGGGCAAGGCGGAGAACGAGGGGGTGCACGCGCTGCTGGACGTGTACCAGATGATCGGGCCGGACGCGATGGCGGCGGCGTTCCGCGCGGTGGTGCCGCTGCGCCCGCCGTACGGGCAGCCGCTGACGCCCGCCATGCAGCAGGTGTTCGTGGACGCGGCCCCGGCGGCGGTCAAGCAGCAGGTCGCGGCGAAGATGGCGCGGGTGCGGAACTAGGGGGAATCCCGCCGCGAGTCAGGGCAAAGAAACCCGGCGCGCGAGGAGAGTGAGAAGGCGGTCGCGGAGAAGAGAAAGCGAATGAATTCGCGGCTACAACTTCACACTGTCGGCCTGCGCCGACACCACCGCGAGCGGGAGAGGCCCGTGCGCCTGCGCGGAGTTCGCGATGCGGCAGGGATGGGGTGTATACCCTCTCCCACGCAGTTTGTGGGAGAGGGTGGGTGAGGTTTACGAACCCGGGTGAGGGCCCCCGGCGGGCGGCGAGCTTCACGCTGCCGGCCTCCGCAGAGACCAACAACGACGAAGCCCTCCCCCGGTCGCGCCGGGGGAGGGCTTCGTCGTTCGAATGGTCGGTGCATGAGCCCAGACCCGCCTACTTCTTGGGATTCTGCGGAGGATTGTTGTCCCGTCCGGTACCGGATTCCTTGCCTGGGACCTTGCTGGGCCAGCCGGCTCCCCCGCCGCCGCCCTGGCCTCCGCCCGGCGTCCCGCCACCACCACCGCCGCTGCCACCACCACTCTTCTGTCCGCCCGTTCCCTGTGCCATGTGCCGCCTCCTTCCATGAAAGTCTCCGAATGCACGGCCGCACATCCACCAGATCGCACACATCAAGCCAATCAGCCGGGCTTCACCCACCCACCTGGCAGGAACCGTATCGCCGCTTGACCCCCGCCACGGAGACGGGGATCCAGCGCTCCTCCCCTGCCGCGCCGGGCTGTGTGGTCTGCGGCCCCGCAGACGGATCGGACGGGTCCTTACCCGGGCGGCTCACCTCCAGTGCGGTGAGGGAATCCACGGGCACAACGTCGAACCGGCGGGGATTCGGCAGCTGGTCCGGCACCATGACCGCCACGCAGTCCCCGGCAAGGCCAATCACGCCGGTCCGGGTTTGGGCGCCGTAGCCAGGGGCGGTGAACCGAACCCGGTCTCCCTCCCGCAGCTCGGGCTCGGCGTCCGCGTACGCCCCGGTACACCGCGCGGCTGCGAGAAGCAGCGCGAGCGGCGCTACGCGGGGAGCCCAGGATGGGGAGCGGAGAAGCCGGGACATGGGTGTTCACCTGTACGGCGAGAAGGGGCGAGGCAAGAGATCGTGTGGTACTACCGGGCAACCGAGCTTACATCCGGGAACAAACCAGCACCACCGCTTTCAATCGATGATGATGACGCACGGATAGCCAACCTTGCAGCAGAAGCTGAGATAGCAGCACCCCTCGCAGGAGTTGAACTCCGATCCGACGTAGAGCTGCCAGGACGTGGCCTCCGCGCTCTGGTGGGACCGGACGAGCGGTTCGGCGAACAGAACGCCGGTTGCGAGCAGGCCGGCGGTGGCGCCGGCGGCGAGCCTGCGATTCCACGAACGCATGTGGACGACCTCCCGTTGAAGATGAACGTCTCCCTCGCCTCGTCCTCTCTCACCCACGATTTCTCACAGGCAATGCGCAGCCTCGATCGCCTGCACGCTCATTCTGAAACCCGCCTTCCGACATCCTGGACCAAGCTGTCCAGCTGCCCCGCGTTGGCTACCCCGGCCGGGAGTGCGCTGGACCATGCGACCGTGCTCCCCCGGACCACCAGCAGGGCGGGCAGTCCCGTCTCGCGATAGCTCCGGCGGAACCGCGGCGGCGACAGCGTGACGCTCCGGGCCACCTGGATGCGCCGCGCCCGAAAGAAGCTCCGCGGGACCTGCTCCCGGGCAGCGTCCCCCACGTGCACCGCGACGAAGGGCAGCGAATCGCCGTAGGTGGCCTGCAGCCGCCGCACCGCGTAGTCGAACGACTGGCAGGACAGGCAGTCGTCGGTGCGAAACACCCACACGAGCGTTGTCTGGCCGGCCGGAATCGCGGGTGCGCCGCCGGCCGCGAGCCACTCCGCCGGGACCGTTCCACCGGCCCGCAGCTCCTGGTCGGACGAGGTGCACGCGCCCGCCGCCAGAAGGACGAGCAGCGCTAGCGTCGAATACGCCCTGCGACCCATCGGTTGGGCACCTCGGCAGAGGGGTCTACGAAGAACGCGAGCTGAGAAGATGGATCCACCGTCAGCAGCCGGGGCCCGTTCCTGCTTTCGAACAAGCGCTGGCCCGTCCTCGTGACGTGGAGCAGGTGGCGGATCCGTTCGAGCGCCTGGTCCGGATCGATGCTCTGGTACGCGATCAGCAGCGAGCCGTCCGCCATCCAGTAGGGCGCCTCCACCAGGTCGAACCGGCTCATCCACCGCGCCTGTTCCGCGGGGTTGTTGGTGGGCTGGGGAGCTTCGCGCGGCGCACGGCGAAAGTGCGCGGACGAGAGGGGGAACTGGCCCAGCGGCGTACCCGCGGCAGTAAAGAAGTACAGCGTGTCGCTCGTGGAAAACGTGACGGCGAGCGTATCGGCGCGAAGCGAGGCCCGCGCCCACCCGGCGACGCCGGCGGCCGTGCGGTTCACCGCGTTGCGCGTCGGGCTGAAGAAGCTGTGGCTGGGGAGGGTATCCCCCAGCTTCCACAGGTGCAGTCGCGGCCCGTCGACCTGCGCCTCCAGCATGCCGCTCAGCAGCACCATGGAATCGGAGAGGGGCAGCACCTCCTCCACGCGCCTCAGTTTCGTTTCCCAGGTACCGTGGACGTTGGCCGCGGTGGAGTCGAACAGCGTGAGCCGCCCGTTCCGATCGGCGACGATGACGTCGCCGGCCGGGAGGCGGACGGCTCGGGCGGGGGCCGCGAACTCACCCGGACCGCCCCCGTTCCGGCCTGCATTCCACAGCAGCCGGCCGTCTGCCGCATACCGGCGCACCTGCGATTCGCGCGCATCGGCGACGAGAAAGCCGCCGCGCGGATCGATCGACACCATAGGCAGGACGGAGAGCGACGTCCGGTCTTCCTGGAGCGCGAGAGCCGCCGTCCATTCGAACGCGCTGTCCAGGGAAGATGACCCGGGTATCGGGGTGGAATCGCCTGAAGTGCACCCGCCCTGGAAGGCGAGCGCCGCAACGATCATTACGGGAAGACCGGGAGGCCGGCCGGACGCCTTCACCAGTTCTCTCATCTTCGTCGGCAACGTCCCGGGATTGTACAATCAGACCGGCTTTGGTGCTTGAAGCAGATCGTAATGGCCGATTACAAGCTTGTCAATGAACGCGATTCACGCGCAGTGAAGCGCGCTTGTCGAACCGGTACGTAGCCTGCGACTGCCAGGCCGCATCCGTCTGGGCTGTCCTGCCGCTCCGCTTACGATACAGGAAAAGCCCTCCCCCCGGTGCGCCGAGGGAGAGCTTCGTCGTCTGCATCGACCCAATCCGCCGCCTACTGCGTGACGACGCGCTTCCACTGACCAGCGGGGAGCACGGAGGCAGCGCCGTCCACCTAGTTCAGGATGGCCTGCCAACTACAGCACAGGAAGCGGTGTACTCGAATCTGCGGAGTCACAAATGGGAATGCCTTTTCATCCCCATAGGGATGTTTGAGCCACCTCATTCTTCTCTGGCCGCTGGCACAATACAAGAATCTCCTTTGCCTTTTCTGCACTGGCTTCTTCTTCCCACGCACCAGCCCTCACGTACCGGGACCAGATTACATTGAGTCCAGCTTCTTGACACAATTCTGCTATCGCCCGCTTGGTAAACCGTCTATCCCTTACGATAAGCTCAACAGGAAGCCCAGCTCCCATGGAGAACTGCTCCTTTCGATAGACCACCTCGGTGTCGCGGTCTATCAGCATGAATTCGGGTTTAAATACGTCCCCCGATTTCTCCATTGTATTACTTGCAGGAAGCTCGAGCAGTCGGTCTGGCCCATCCTTTAGAGAAAATTCTTCCGGTCCTAATGCCCGTGTCGCCTCCATATTCATCACAGAAATCAGTGCGTAGCCACCATGACGGAGGTGTCGCGCTACGTTGCGGAGAATATCAAGATTGTTTTCATTTTCAGCGTATGTCCCGACCACATCATATAAGCAGATTACCGCATCAAACTCCGAGCCCAGTTCTATCGTACGGCAATCTCCCATTGTAAATGTTGCCGACCCAAGGGAAGAGGGATCAGTGGATTGGATTGCCAGCTGAATCAGTGGCTCCACATAATCAATGCCTACAGCACGCATCCCCTGACGAGCAAGGGAATGAACATGACGGCCAGATCCACAACCTAAATCAAGAACGGTACTTCCACCGGACAAGCCACAATTACGTGCGATGAACTCTGCCTCCGCATCCCCGTGCTTTGCCCAAGCGTGCGAAGCGCCCAGTGACATTCTGGAGTATGCCTCGCGGGTGACGTCATCTGCCGCAGCAAGCATCGCATCAATCTCGTCATTTGTGAGACTGATTTGCATTTGGTCGTGGAAAGTAAAGGCAAGCCATTCCCATCCCTCCTCGAGTTCACCCAACAGCCATGGCTTTTCATTCGAGACCACCTTCTGAATCATCTCCTCAACCTGTGAGTGGTCCAGAAAAAATTGAGTATTTACGCGGGCATGCTCAGTGCTAACATCCACTTTCGTTTCAGAGTTGATATAGGGCACATGCGCGGAACCAACAGTGATAAGCTTAGCCACATTCGCCTTGATTCGCTTAGGCACGCAGCGGCGGCGTGTTGCTTTTTCAAGTGCGCGCACAGCGTACGGGTTTGCTGTTACCAAACCCCAAGCGAAGTGGTTGCTGAATCCCCACGTGGAGAAAAGGAGCGTTTTAGCTACATTCGAATGCCTATATCCTTCGTGCACTACAAGCTGGGATACCCATGAAACAATTCCCCACTTGGGCACTTTGGTTCTTATAGCGATGGCATAGCCGATGAGTTCTGCACCGTCTCTGGCCACCGTGATGTTGGAATCAGGGGAAATGATCCAATCACGCAACCGTTCGGGAGAAAGCCGGATTTTGGAACCAGGCTTGATGCGGGAAGCGTGACTCCACGTGCCGTAGTGACCCGAATACAGCGCGGCGCACTCACTCACGAGCGACTCTGGCACAAGCGAACCGTAAAAAGTGTTGTATTGGACCATGCCTCCTCAGGGTTTTGGGGTTTAAAAGGATAAACTTTGAAAGAAACTATGAATTCGAGAGTACGTTAGGCAAATGTGCTCCCATACGTAGCCCGATTGTCTACGCATGAGAGCACAAGTCACTTAACCTACTGCGTGACGACGCGCTTCCACTGGCCGGCGGGGAGCACGGAGGCGGCGCCCTCCACCTGGTTCAGGATCGCCAGCTCGGGGAGCGGGATCACGGACGGGTGCTGGCGGTTGAACTCCGACAGCGTCATCTGCCGCGACGTCTGGACGATGTCCACGCGGTTGGGACGCACGTTCAGCACGGCGGGGTCGCTCACGTTAGCGAAGCTGCCGATCACCCGGCGGAACTCGGGCTCGTAGTTCCGGAACGACTGCGCGGGGGTGTAGGCCAGCACCTGGTAGATGCTGCCGCCGTGCTCGATGAAGCCGACCATCCCGCTGATGATCCCCTGCTGCGCCTGTGCCTGGAAGTACGCCACCACCGCCGGGTTGCCGTTCACGTTCTGCCGCCCGCCCTGCCCCGGACGAAGGCCCTGCTGCGACAGGAAGCGGCGCGCGGCGTCGTCCGCGTTGGCGCCCTGCGCCTGCGTGAGCTGCAGCACGGCGTCCTCGCGCGGGGCCAGCGCGTTCACGGCCTGCGGCATGTTCTGCGTGCGCCATCCCTGCGGAAAGTCGATGCGAAAGCGCAGGTCCGGGTGCAGGAACACGCCGTCGCGAAAAAAGCCCTGTCGGGGATTGTCGCCGTACATCAGCCCGTCGATGCGGGCCAGGTACTCCGCGCGGCGCAGGTTCAGCGGCTGCGTGACGGTGTCGGCACGGGCCTGCGCGGCGGCGATGCGCTCGGGCTCGGCGGGGTGGGTGGCGAGCCACGCGGGGACGGAGCTGCGCCCCGACGACGCGCCGATGCGCATCAGCGTGGCGAAGATGTCGTCCATCTCGCGCACGTCGTACCCCTCGCGCAGGGCGTAGCGAAAGCCCAGCTCGTCGGACTGCCGCTCCGCGTCGCGGCCGTGGCTCAGGAAGAGCAGCTGCATCCCCGTCTGCGCCAGCCCGCCAAAGGTCTGCGCGGCTTCGGGAAAGAAGATGCTGCCCAGCCCCAGCCCCAGTTGCGCCAGCTGCCCGCGGCTGATCTGGGTGACGGAGTGCCGCGCCGTCACGTGGCCGATCTCGTGGCCCAGCACGGCGGCCATCTCGGCCTCGGAGTCCATCAGGTCCATCATCCCCCGGGTAAGGAAGATGAACCCGCCGGGGAGGGCGAACGCGTTGGGGGTGGGATCGTCCACCACGCGAAAGGTCCAGGGGAGATTGGGCCGCTCGGACTCGCGGGCCAGCTCCTCGCCCACCCGCTGCACGTACTGCTGCAGCGCCTGGTCTTCCACCAGCCCCAGCTGCTGCGCCACCTCCTGCGAGGCCTGCCGCCCCATCTGGATCTCCTGCGCCTCGGAGATCAGCGCGAGCTGCCGCCGCCCCGTGACGGGGTTGACCGCGCACCCCGCCGCCATCGCGCACACCAGCCCCGCCGTGGCGCAGGCCCGTGCCCGCGCGCTGAGCCCGAATCGCATCGGCATCCGCCCCTCCTCTTTCAAGCGCACCGTCATTTTCCCCCGTTGCGGCGGGGCAAGAAGCACACCCATCCCCCGTTGCGGAGATTCGGTATCCTTCCGCGGTCGAGTTCCCCAAAAGATGGCCTCACGGCAGTAGAGTTCCGCATGCGTGCGCACTGCTCCCGCACCGGCACGTGCCCTGCCCCTGCCGTACCCGGATTTCGCGTCGGAAACGCGCAACGAGAGAGCGGGTGATGAGGGAGAACGTGGGCGGGATGGACCGGGTGGCGCGGGCCGTGGCGGGGCCGGCGCTCATGGCGATCGGATTCGGGCGGTGGGGCGGGAACTCGGGATCGGCGCTCGGGCTGCTGGCGATGCTGGGCGGCGCCCTCATCACCGAGACGGCCATCACGCCGTGTGCCCGCTCAACGAGGCGCTGGGCGTGGACAGCGCGCGCCGCATCCGGATCGGCTGAGCGCGGGCGTCCGGCCCCAAATTGCTGCAGGAGAGCCTGCGCCGAGCGCGTGGAGCGCCTGAGCCGCGACATGGGCCGGCAGATGCAGGAAGCCATGCGCTGATCCGTCCGTTGCCCCGGGATCGCGTGCGGACGGATTGAAACGGCTTCAACGCAGAGTTCGCGGAGTCAGAAAAGAGAGTACGCAGAGGACGAATCGTCGTTCTCTGCGTACTCGTCTTTTGCGCTGCGCCCATGCCTGAACCGCTTGTACGGCGTCAGGACACGGCGATCACGCCGGTGCGTCCGATGCGGGCAGGCGCTCCATGCGGATGGCGTAGTCGCGGAAGCCGACGGACTGCCAGAACCCGTGCCCCGTGCGGTTGCTCGCGAGCACGTCCAGCGTCACGCGGAACGCGGGCGGGATGATCTCGCGGAACAGGACCTGGATCGCGCGCCGCCCCACGCCCTTGGACCGGTGCTCGTACAGCACGAAGAAGTGGCGGATGTACGCCGAGTCCTCGTCCAGGCTCACCAGCGAGTAGGCCACCGTCTCGCCCTCTTCCAGGAAGAGCACCGCGCGGTACTCTTCATCCGCGAGCCAGCGGCGCATGCGCGCTTCCAGCCGCTCCAGCGACATCCCCCCGCCGTCCCACTCGTCCTCGATCAGCTGCCGGTTGATGTCGGCCAGGAACGGTGCATCGGCCTCGGCTGCAATGCGATATTCCATCTGCGTCCTTGCTTCTAATCGGAAAAGGCACAACGAAAAAGCGTTGCTTCCCGAGAAAAGACCCGGGAAACAATGCCGCACCGAATTTAGCCGCGGGAGGCGATGAGGGACAGGCGCATCCGGGCTCCAGGGATCGTCTCACGCGGAGAGAACAGCGGAGAACGTCAACGGACATTCTCACGCGGAGGGAACGGAGGGAACGGAGAACACTACTCAATACTCCGTTCCCTCCGTTCCCTCTGCGTGCGTCCTTCTTTTTGTCCTTTCTCCGCGTCCTTCGCGTCCTCCGCGTGAGGCATGCAGTAAAGGGGCGGCCCCAGCCGGGAGCCGCCCCTCGTGCATCCAGGTGAAAGACCGCGCCGGATCAGCGCGGGGCGTCCACCCCCGGCCAGCGCCCGCCGAGCGCGCGGTACACGGCCACCAGCCCCTGCGCCGCCTCCGTGCGCCCCGCCGAAAGCCGGTCCTGCGCCTCCAGCTGCGTGCGCTCGGCATCCAGCACCTCCAGGAAGCCCGTGCCGCCCTCCTCGTAGCGCAGCCGGGCCAGGGCCGTGGCGCGCTCGCTGGCGGCGGCCGCCTCCTCCAGGTGCACCAGCGCCTCGCGGGCCCGCGTGTAGGCGACGGCGCTGGTCTCCACCTCCTCCATGGCCCGCAGCACCGCCTGGTCGTAGCGCGCCGCGGCCTCCGCCTCGCCCGCGCGCGCGGCGGCCACCCCGGCCCGCACGCGCGGCAGGTCGAACAGCGGCCACGACACCACGGGGCCAATGGCGTAGCGCGGCGTCCCCGATCCCCCGAGGCCATCCAGGCTCCCGGACGTGAAGCCCGCCACGCCGCCCACGCTGAAGCGCGGCAGGTA
>DATING010001294.1:0-4025 GCA_035474555.1 Longimicrobium sp.
CCAGCCTGGACCAGGTGCGCACGCGCGTGGGCTACATGGTGGTGCGCGCGCCCGCCTCGGGCGTGGTGACGGAAAAGCTCGTGGAAGTGGGCGCGGTCGTCGGCGCGCAGACCAAGCTGTTCACCATCGCCGAGGTCTCCACGCTGGTGACGCGCGTGGGCGTGTCGGAGCTGGACGTGGGCTCGCTGCGCAGCGGGCAGGGCGCGCGCGTGATGCTGGACGCCTATCCCGGCCAGCGCTTCGAGGGCCGCATCCGCCGCATCTTTCCCTCCGCCGATCCCGCCACGCGCCTGGTGCCCGTGGAGGTCGCGCTGACGGGGGAGGCGGCGCAGGCCGCGCGGCCCGGCTTCCTGGCGCGCGTGGCGTTCGCGCTGGGCGCCCGCGAGGACGTGCTGCTGGTCCCCGCGAGCGCCGTGGTGGGGCAGGCAGGCGCGCAGCAGGTGTTCGTGGTGGTGAACGGCAAGGCCGAGCGGCGCACGGTGGAGACGGGCCTCTCGTCCGAGGGACGCGTGGAGATCGTCAGCGGCCTGCGCGTGGGCGAGGCCGTGGTGACGACCGGAAGCAACAACGTCCGCAACAACGCCGACGTGCGCGTGGTCAGCGGCCCCGGCGGCGCGCCCCCGGGATCGCGGCCGGACAGCGCCGCCGGGGGCCAGCGCGGGAGGGGCGGCCGATGAGCGACATCCATCCCCACGGCACGCCGGATGTCCCCGGGCCGGATTCGGCCGGGCGGGCATCGAGCGAGATCCCATCCACCGAGACCACGTCGTCCGAGACGGCATCGGACGAGACCGTGTCGAGCGACGCGGTGGAGGCGCGCAAGACGCGCGGGCTAGCCACGCTGGCCATCAACCGCCCCGTGGGGACGGTGATGCTGTCGCTGGTGGTGGTCGTGCTGGGGATGTTCTACCTGGGCCGCCTGCCGCTGGACCTGCTGCCCAGCATCGTCTATCCGCAGATCCGCGCGGGCGTCAGCTATCCCGGCGTGGAGCCGGAGGTGCTGGAGGAGACCGTCGCGCGGCCGCTGGAGACGGCGCTGGCGCCCACCGAAGGCGTGACGCGCATCGAGACGGAGGTGCAGGAAGGGCGCGTGGGCGTCAACCTGGTCTTCGACTACGGCACGGACATCGACCTGGCCCTGTCCGAGGCGTCCAAGAACCTGGAACGCGCCCGCTCGCAGCTGCCGGAGGAAGCGAATCCGCCCACCATCGGCAAGTTCGACCCGGCGCAGTCGCCCATCTTCGAAGGCGCGTTCTCGTCGCAGGAGCGGCCCCTGGCGGAGCTGCGCGACTGGGTGGACCGCCGCCTGGTGCCGCAGCTGCTCACCATCCAGGGCGTCGCGGCCGTGGACGTGTCCGGCGGCCTGACCCGCGAGGTGCAGGTGGTGCTGGACCCCGAGCGGCTGCGCTCCTACGGGCTCACCGTCAGCCAGGTGAACGACGCCCTGCGCAACGCCAACCAGGACGTGGCGGCGGGACGGGTGCAATCCACCACGCGCGAAGTGGTGGGCGTGACGGAGGGCAAGTTCAAGAGCGTGAACGACATCCGCTCGCTGGTCCTGTCCCTTCCCTCCGGCGGGCGCGTGCCGCTCACCGAGGTGGCCGTGGTGCGCGACACCACGCGCGAGCAGCGGCTGTGGGTGCGCCTCAATGGCGTGCCGGCCGTAAAGATCTCCGTCCGCAAGCAGCCGGACGCCAACACCGTGGCCGTGGCCGAGGCCGTGGAGGAGCGGCTCACGCGGCTCCAGGGGACGAATTTCCTGCCCAGCGGCGTGCAGTTCCGCGCCATCGAGAGCCAGGCGACGTTCATCCGCAACTCCGTCAAGTCCGTGCAGGACGCGGCCGTGGGCGGGGCGCTGCTGTCCATGATCGTCATCTTCCTCTTCCTGGGGAGCCTGCGAAAGACGCTCGTCATCGCCCTGTCCATCCCCCTGTCGCTGCTGGCGACGTTCGTGATGATGGGGATGGGCGGACTGACGCTGAACATCATGTCGCTGGGCGGCCTGGCGCTGGGCGTGGGGCTGCTGCTGGACAACGCGATCGTGATGCTGGAGAACGTCTACCGAAGGCGTGATGCGCTGGGCGAAGACGCGGAGACGGCCGCGCACCGCGGCGCGAAGGAAGTGACGAGCGCCGTCGTGGCATCCACCACCACGAACCTGGCGGCCGTCGTGCCGTTCCTGCTGATCACGGGCCTCACGGCGCTGATCTTCAAGGAGCTCATCCTCACCATCTCGTTCGCCATCCTGGCGTCGCTCCCCGTGGCGTTGACGCTGGTGCCCATGCTGGCGCACCAGCTCACGCGCATCGGGTGGAGCAGCCGCCTGGGCGAGAGCCGGCCGCTGGTCGCGTTCGACCGGGGGATGGACCGGCTGCGGCGCGGCTACGTGCGCGCCGCCCAGGTGGCCGTGCGCTTTCGCTGGGCCACGCTGGGCGCGGCCGTGGTCGCCCTGCTGGCCATGATCCCGCTCACCAGCAACCTGGGCAACGAGTTCCTGCCGCAGGTGGACGACGGCAACGTGAGCGTGTTCGTGGGGCTGCCCCCGGGCTCGTCGGCCGCGGAGACCAACCGCGTCACCAACGAGGTGGAGCAGATGGTCAAGCAGATGCCGCACGTGCGCAACGTCTTTACGACGGCGGGCGGCATGCTCTTCGGCGGCAGCACGGCCGAGATCGGCGGGCGGGGCTCCATGACCATCACGCTCGCGCCGCCGGGGGAGCGAGACATCTCGGCGGACGCGTGGGTGCAGCAGATGCAGGCCAAGATCAACGAGCGCGGCTTTCCCGGCGCGCGCGTGTTCGTGCGCCCGCCCCGCATCCGCGGCCTGCGCACCAACAACGCCGGCACGGACGTGGCCGTCACCATCACCGGCGACGACCTGCAGGAGCTGGCCGCGCTGGGCGAGGAGGTCACGGAGCGGCTGGAGGGCGTCCCCGGCTTGCAGAACATGGAGCCGTCGGCGGAGGAGGCCAGCCCGCGCATCTCCATCCGCCTGGATCCCCAGCGCGCGTCGTACCTGGGCTTGAACGCGGGCGCCGTGGGGCAGACGGTGCGCACGGCGCTGGACGGGGCCGTGCCCACGCGCTACACGGAGGGCAACCGCGAGTACGACGTGCGGGTGATGTTCGACCGCGAGCGCTTCACATCCCCCGAGGTGCTGGGGGCCATCGCGCTCTTCCCGGGCGGCGCGGCGGGCACGGGGCCCGTGTACCTGCGCGACGTGGCGGACGTGCGGATGGGCGTGGGGCCCACGACGGTGCTGCGCGAGAACCAGAACCGCATCCTGCGCATCACGGGCGACGTGTCCACGGACGAGACCACCGTGGGCGAGGTGAACGAGGAGATCCGCAAGCGATTGCAGGGGCTGGAGCTGCCGGAGGGCTACGGGCTGATCTACGGCGGCGAGGAAGAGGCCATCCGCGAGAACTCGCGCCAGCTGCTGATCGTGACGCTGCTGGCCATCTTCCTGGTGTTCGTGGTGCTGGCGGTGCAGTACGAGTCGCTCATCAACCCGATCGTGATCCTGCTGGCCATCCCGCTCTCCCTGGTGGGCGTGGGATTGGCGCTGTGGATTACGCAGACGCCCATGAGCGCGCCGGTGCTGCTGGGGGTGATCCTGCTGGCCGGCGTGGTGGTGAACAACTCGATTCTCCTGGTCGAGTTCATCGAGGAGTTCCGGCGGGACGAGGGCGCATCCATGCAGGAGGCGGCCGTGCAGGCGGGCTCCGTGCGGCTGCGCCCCATCCTGATGACCACGCTGACGTCGTTCCTGGGGATGCTGCCGCTGGCCATCGGCATGGGCGAGGGGTCGGAGCTCATGCGGCCGCTGGCCGTGGCCATGTGCGGCGGCGTGCTGGTGTCCACGCTGCTCACGCTGTTCGTGGTGCCCAGCGCGTACGTGATCCTGAACGGCGGCGCGGAGCGGCTGGGCGCGTTCATCACCCGCAAGCCGCCGCGGCCGGTCCCCAGCACCAAGCCCGCCTCCGTCGCGGGCGACTGACGGGGCGCGACGGATACGACGGATT
>DATING010001295.1:0-2467 GCA_035474555.1 Longimicrobium sp.
ACGGCTGGGACGTGCGCTTCGAGGGATTGGTGGCGGAGGTGGTCGGCGGGTTCGTGCGCGGGTGGGATCCGGCCCGCGAGCGCTGCTGGATCGCCGAGCGCCATGAGGAGAACGTGGGAAGCATCTTCCTGGTGCGCGGCACGGACGAGATGGCCAAGCTGCGCCTGCTGATCGTGGATCCGCGGGCGCGCGGGCTGGGCATTGGCACGCGGCTGGTGCGCGAGTGCATCGCGTTCGCGCGCGGGGCCGGCTATCGCACCCTGAGCCTGTGGACCAACGACGTGCTCGTGGGCGCGCGCCGCATCTACGCCGCCGAGGGGTTCCGCGTCGTCGCCACCGAGGTGCACGACAGCTTTGGCCTGCCGCTCACGGCGGAGACGTGGGAGCTGGAGCTGTAGGCAGGGTCGAGACCGCAATCGAGTGAGGGGGCTGAGTCCCAGACAGAGCGAATGAATTCGCCGCAACGACTACACGAAGTCCGCCTGCGCGGACTCCCGTCGCGGGCGAGGTGCCGGCGGGCGGAGCGGCTTGCGTGCACGGCCGCGGCACGGGATCGGAGGGGGCGGCATCGCGTCACGCCGGTGAGCCCCGCGCCGAGCGAATGAATTCGCCGCTGGAAAGGCACGAAGTCCGCCTGCGCGGACTGCACGGGCGGGTCGTGGCCAAGTGGCGGCTCAGGTGGACAGGGACGGCGGTCCGCCGATCGGTGGTGGTACGCAGTTGAAGCCTCGTTCGGCGAGCGCAAGCGAGCCGAGACGGGGCTTATCGCTTTACCAGCGGCGGCTTTAGCCGCTCAGGCCGGGGCTCCGCCTCAACCGAACGGGCTTTTCCGCTCCGGCCGCCCTGTGCCGCGTCCGCCGAACCCGCCTTCCCGCTCAGGCTGGAAGCCTGCCCGACACGGAATCCTTGACTCCGCTCCTCCCCGCGACCATCTTTGAGACCGTTCGGTCTCTGTGCGCAGTTGCAGGCTGTCCCCTGTAACCTGTCCCCTGTAACCCGCAGTTCAAGCCCGACAATGCGCAACGGCACCCAGACGCGCGAAAACATCCTCCGCCAAGCCGCGGCCCTCTTCAACCGCCAGGGCTTCGCCGGCGCGTCGATGTCCGACATCATGCAGGCCACGGGGCTGCAAAAGGGCGGCATCTACCGGCACTTCGAGAGCAAGGAGGCCCTCGCGCTGGAGGCGTTCGACTACGCCGTGGCGCAGATGGCCGCGCGCTTCACCGCCGCGATCGAGGGGCGCGAGCACGCCGTCGACCGTCTGGAGGGCATCGTGGGCGTGTTCGCCCGGCTGCACGACGAGCCGCCGGTGCCGGGCGGCTGCCCCATGATGAACACCGCCGTGCAGGCCACCGACGCGGAGAGCCCCGCGCTCCGCGACCGCGCGCGCACGGCAATGGACGGCCTGCGCACGCTCATCCGCCAGACCGTGCGCAAGGGCATCGCCCGTGGCGAGGTGCGCGCGGACGTAGACGGCGACGAGTTGGCCACGCTGATGATCTGCTCGCTGGAGGGCGGCGTGGCCATCTCGCGCCTGTACGGGGATTCCGTGCACGTGCAGCGCGCGGCGGGCGCCATGCGGACGTACCTGGACGAGCGGGTGCGCGCCTGATCCGGCGCCGCCCTCTCTTTTTATTTGACCTCGATGCGACCGATCGGTCGCATCCAACCGACGCGGAGGGGACGATGAACGCGAGCGAATACGACGCGATCGTGATCGGGGGCGGGCCGGCGGGGTACACGGCCGCCATCCGCCTGGGGCAGCTGGGCATCCGCACGCTGGTCGTGGAGCGGGAGAACGTGGGCGGCGTGTGCCTGAACTGGGGATGCATCCCCTCCAAGGTACTCATCTCCGCCGCGTCCCTCGTGGACAAGATCCGCCACGCGGGGACGATGGGCATCCGCATCGGCGAGCCGGAGATCGACTTCGCCGCCACGCAGCAGTGGAAGGCGGGCATCGTGGGGCGGCTGACGGGGAGCGTGGCGGCGCTCATCAAGGGCGCCGGCGGCGCGATCGCCGCGGGGAGCGCGCGGCTGACGGGGCCCCGTGCCGTGGAGATCACGGCCGCGGACGGCTCCGTGCGCCGGGTGACCGCGCGGAAGGCCGTCATCATCGCCACGGGCGCGCGGGTGGCGACGCTGCCGGGGTTCCAGCCGGACGGCGCGCGCATCCTCACCGCCCGCGAGGCCGTGGATTTGACCGCGGTGCCGGCGTCGCTCGCCATCATCGGCGGCGGGGTGATCGGGATGGAGCTGGGGATGATGTACCAGAAGCTCGGCACGCGCGTCACCGTCGTGGAGGTGGCGGACCAGCTGCTGCCGGGGATCGATCCCGACCTGGTGCGCGTCGTGGAGAAGCGCTTCCGCGCCCGCGGCGGCGAGGTGATGACGGGCGCCCGCGCCACCCGCTGGGAAGCGCGCGGCGACGGCGTCGCGCTCGCCGTGCAGCACGCCGGCGCCGCGAAGA
>DATING010001296.1:0-2710 GCA_035474555.1 Longimicrobium sp.
ATGCGGCTCGCCGTGCAGCGCTTTTCCCACGCCTGTCGCTCGTCCCCCTCGCATGCGCCGCATCTCCCGCGGCCGCGATTCGTCCGGCCTTCATCTTTCTGTACTGGAGTTCTCCGTCATGACCATTCCGACCCGCCCCCTGTTCCTCGCTGGCCTGCTGCTGGCCGCCGCCTGCTCCGATGCGGGCACGCCCGTGGCGGCCAGCGATCGAGATGCCGCGCCCCCGGCCGCCGCGCCGAACGACGTGCTGGCGGTGCTCACCTGTAGCGTGGACGTGCGCGCCGGTACTGAGGTGTGCGAGCCCACGCAGCCGGAGACGGGCGGCGCTCTGGGTGGCCTGATCGCGATCGGGAACGCCACCCAGATCACGCTGACGACGACCAACGTGGTTTCGACGCCCACCTCGCTGTCGTACGACCGGACCCTGACCAGCAACATCTGGCAGGCGCTGGGTACCCTCGACGGGATCAATCCCCACGCCGCGGGTGTGCGCGTGTGGGTGGAGCCGCCGTTCTTCATCGACACCACGGTCGCCGGCCAGCCGACAGCGGTAACGGTGGCCAATGCGGACGGGATCCTCACGTACAAAACCTACACCAACCGGCCGTACTTCCAGTACCCCGGCCTGCTGCAGGCCGGCGCAACCACGATCGCCAAGAACTGGCAGTTCTCGCTGCAGAATGTGGATGCCTTCTCGTACAAGGTCTTCGTCCTGGCCGAGGTCCAGTATCCCAAGGGGCGGATCAGGATCGTTCCCTCCGCGCCGGTGGTGCAGGTGGGCACGAGCGATACCCTCGTCGCCGAGGTGCGGGACGCGACGAAACGGTTCACGGAGAACCTGACGTGGAGCTCCAGCGATCCCGCGGTGGTCACCGTGATGGAGCTGGCGCCGGTGGATTCGCTGGCCCAGATCACGGGCGTGGCGCCGGGAACGGCCTGGGTAAAGGCCGTGAGTGTCGCCGATCCGATCAGTCGGCGCGACTCGGTGCTGGTGACGGTGAACTGAGCCCGGTGACGATCGTGGCCCGTACTGGAGCGCAGTCGGCCTTCTGGTGAGTGACGCAGCGGCCGCCTGCGCCAGTGTGAACGGCTACACGGGCTTCAGCGGGCGGGCGGCGGCTCCAGCGACATCGCGCAGAGCGGGATCGGCAGCGACGTGCGCCGGCAGGGCCTGCCGGCGCCTGCGAACGATGCCAGCGTTGCCGAACCGCCGCCGTCCTCCCGGACCGGTCCAGACGGTGGTGGCAACCCGAGTCCGGCGTCCCAGGGAGGCGGTCTTCGGACCGCCTCCTCGCGTTCGTCCTGCGGAGAATGTCCGGTGGGTGCGTCCCAACGAGAGGGGCGTGGGTGCCCCTAAGTGGACGATTGGTGTCCGGTTCTCGGTTGGCCGGATCGGTATAATCAGTTGCGGAATAAACGCTTCTGTGGTTTGCTGCGCTGGATGTTCCGCGGGGTGTGATTTGTGCCGGAGTGGCGCAGAGACGGCATTCATGTTTCTCGCTTACGGCGGCCGCGTACACTCGCTCACAGGCGATCAAGGCGAGCGGCAGGTGCGGATGATCCGATCGGCAACGCGCGCAGGCACCCTGGCGGACACCGCTCCACGACCCTGGGCACGGGGCGAGCCCTTGCTGGAATCCCGTGCTTCGAGGGGACGCTGGATGGGAACGGGTTCCCTCATCTGGCATTTACCGACGATCGGTGGGACGTCACCCCGTTTTCGGGGGATGATGGGGACGCGGCGACCCTCACGTCCTCAGACAGGAAAGAGGCCCGAATCCGGTCGTGGTCCGGCCTGTCCGCTCTTTCGGGGCGTATGGATGTCGGATCAGGTCCGGGCCGCCGTCCACGGGCCGCGCACGGTTTGCGTATTCCGAACTTTGCCAGGGTCGGGCGGCACGCGGGTGTCGCTGCATGTCCCTGCTACGCTTTCTCTTGACGCCACACCCAACATGTGAGACATTATAGCGTTGCAGCGCTGTGTTCCTTCCGTGCGCTGCCCGCCGCCGTACTCCTTGCCGGCGTATCCACCCGTCTTTCGCTACTCCTGATCCTGGCCGGCCGCAGCCTGCGGGCTTCGCGCCGCCAGTAACCGTTTTCCGTCCCCCCGTTCTCTCAAGCGGAGCCGCTCCCCATGTCATTCCGTAGACGCGCTCTGTTCCTGGCAGGCCTATTCGTGGCCGTGTCTTGCTCCGATGCGGGCAATCCCCTCGCCCCCACGGGCCCTGACGCAGAGCCTGCCGCCGGCGATGCGGAGAATGTGCTCGCGGTGCTTAGCTGCACGGTGGACGTGCGGGCTGGTACCGAGACCTGCGCACCCGCGCAGCCGACGGGCGGTGCCTCCTTCGCTGGCCTTGCCCAGATCGGCGGCAACCACGTGACGATTTCGAAGACGAACATCGTGTCTTCGCCCACGTCGCTGTCGTACGACCGAGCGGTCACCAACAACATCTATCAGCCGATCGGCACCCTGGACGGGGTAACGCCCAGTGCGACCGGCGTGCGCGTGTGGCTGGAGCCGTTCGTGATCGACACGGCGGTGGCTGGACAGCCGACGTCCGTGACGGTCAATTCGGAGGGCACGCTCACCTACAAGACCTTCAAGAACCGGGCGTACTTCCAGTACCCCGGGCTTCTGCAGCCCGGCGCCACCACCGCCACCAAGAACTGGCAGTTCTCGATGGTGAACGTGGACTCCTTCTCGTACCTG
>DATING010001297.1:0-4413 GCA_035474555.1 Longimicrobium sp.
TGCGGCTCTCGGTGGTCGCCAGAAAGAGGATGGCCGCGCCCAGCTGGATCAGCTCGTTGTTGGCCGCGTCGACCGCCTGGATGAGGTCGGCGAAGTGCATTCCGCCCGGCACGTTCACCCGCATGGCCACGCCCGCCACCAGCGCCACGATCAGCAGGATCACGAACCCCACGGCCGCGCGCACCCACAGGATGGGCCGGCGCACCCACTCCACGTGCGCCACGGTGCTCTCCGCCACGTTGAGCTGCTGCCGGGCCACGCGCGACAGGCCGCGGTCGGGAAAGCGCTCGTCGATGCGCACGCCCAGCGCGCGGATGGTCTCGATGATCCGCACCGGGTCCAGGCCGCGCATGGACTCCGGCGTGGGCTCCACGACGGGCGCGGCGGCGACGGACCGGGTCGCGGGCGCGGCGGGGGGCGTGGGGGGATGGATGACGTCGGTCATGGCGATCGGGGGAGGGACGGGAGCGTGCCCTGCACGATAGGCGCGCGGGCGGGGCTCGGCAACGGCGGCGCGGATGATGAAGAGCGTTGCATCCCACGCGATGCGGCGAACGCCGCCGGCATCCATCCACCCAGGCCAGGAGCAACCGCCATGGCACACGACCGAAAGCACAACCTGAACCCGGCCGATCCCCCGCGCCACCCGGCCATCCAGCACGACCGCAAGCACAACCTGAACGCGGAGCTGCCGGCCGGCGGGGGGGACGACCACGACGGCGAGCGCAAGCTGTCGCTCTCCGCGCGCAGCCTGCTGGCGCGGGGCGACGCGTTGGACGGCAGCGAGGACGGCCGCCGCGCGGACGCGGACGACCAGCCGGACGCCGGGGACGAGGCGTGACCGTGACGTCGTCCTGTTACGGTCGCACAGGGTTCGTGGAATCGGGCTTGCAAAAGCGCGCGCGTATTCGGGATACGGGGGGCCGGGGAGCCGGCCGGGGTCACCAGGGACAGGGACGGAGATGAGCGCGCAGGCAGCCGGCGCCCAGAAGGGCGTGTTCGCGATGCTGAAGGATACGTTCAAGGACTTCATGGACGACGAGTGCCCGCGGCTGGCGGCGGCGCTCTCGTACTACACGGTATTCGCCCTGCCGCCGCTGCTGATCCTGCTGCTGCTGATCGCGGGCGCCGTGTGGGACCCCGCGGACGTGCAGAACGCCATCCAGACGCAGATGGGCAGCCTGATGGGCGCGTCGGGCGCGGAGGAGATCGGCACCATCATCAACCAGGCGGAGCGGCCGGGCGGGCGCGGCCTCAAGGCGGTGCTGGGCGTGGGCGCGCTCCTCCTGGGTGCCACGGGTGCGTTCCTGCAGCTGCAGGGCGCCCTGAACCGGGCCTGGGAGGTGGAGCCGGACCCCAACGCGGGCGGATGGAAGAACTTCGTCTTCAAGCGCCTGCTTTCGCTGGGAATGATCCTGGGGATCGCGTTCCTGCTGCTGGTGTCGCTGGCCCTGAGCGCGGCGGTGTCGGCCCTGGGCGGGTTCGCGGGACGGCTGATCCCGGGCGCGTCGAAAGCCATCCTGTTCCTGTTCGAGAACGTGATCACCTTCGTGGTGGTGACGGGGTTGTTCGCCACCATCTTCAAGGTGCTGCCGGACGCCAAAATCGCCTGGCGCGACGCCTTCATCGGCGCCCTGGTGACGGCGTTCCTGTTCACGCTGGGCAAGTTCGCCCTGGGCTTTTACCTGGGCCGCAGCAACCCCGGCGAGGCGTTCGGCGCGGCGGGGTCGCTGGCCCTGGTGCTGGTGTGGATCTACTACTCGTCCATGATCGTGCTCTTCGGCGCGGAGTTCACGCAGCAGTGGGCCGTGAACCGCGGCAGCGGCATCGAGCCGAAGGAAGGCGCGCGGCGCATGACGGACGAGGTGGGGGATCCCAAGAAGGCCGGCGCGGAGGGCGGCTCGGGCAAGGCGGCCCGGGCGGCGCAGGGCAAGTCCGCCAAGCGCGCCAGGGCAGCCGAGCACGCGGACGCGAAGGAAGTCGCCGACGCGACCGCGGAAGCTGCCCGGCGCGCCCGGGAGGCGGCGGACCGCGGGACGGCGTAAGGGCCGGGGGAGGGGCGGCGGGGCCCTCCGGGGGCCCTCACCCGGCCTCGCTTAGGCTCGTCCACCCTCTCCCACAAACTGCGTGGGAGAGGGTGTATACTTCGACGGGGCGCGGTCGCGGCGCGGGAGATCGTCAGGGGCGGGTTCCCTGCCCCGCGGTACGGCGGCCAAGCGCCGGGTCGACGGGGCCGGCCCGGTCACGAGGCCGGCAGGCTCGCTCGGCTGGTCGGAGCGCACGACTCATAATCGTAAGGTCGGGGTTTTGAACTCCCCTGCTACGGAAACGAGGCAAGGCGCCGCAAGGGTTACCCCCTGCGGCGCCTTCGATTTCCGGTGCCCGCGGATTTCGCTGCGGCACGTCGAATCCCGCATGCGCGACCGAAGAAGAGCCTTCGGCTCCGTGCCCGCTCAGAGCGGGATCACGACCTAGACGAAGATCAGCGGCACGTCAGGACCCGCGGGCATGAGCGGGGTGTCATCGCCGCCAACCTCCCACGGCTCGGTGCCGCGCCACGCCCCGTATGCCACCAGCCGGTCCGTCCCGTCGAACTGGAACACCGCCCGCACGTCGCCCGGCAACCGAAACAGCTGCTGCCGCGCGCCCGACCCGCCGAGGTGCACCCACGCCGAATCGGACGCCAGCGGCGCCATCAGCGCGGCCACGTCGTCCGGCCCGGACGCGGCGGAAAGGCGCGGCTGCAGGAACGCCAGCAGGTCTTGCGGCGACGTCATCTCCCAGGCGGGCTCCGGTGCGTGCGTCATGACGCCGTGATCGCCGCCTGGTTGCAGCAGAAGCAGAGCTGGCTGATGGTGCGGTTCGGCAGCCGGGTATGGGGATAGGCGTCGTACAGGCTCTGCACGGGGGAGCGAATGTCTTCCACCCGCTCGCGCTGGTCCATCTTGGAGTGCCATCCGCGTGGCAGCCCCCCCGCATCGCGCCCGATCATGTGGAAGTCGCTCTGCGTCGCGGCGGTCGGGACGCCGTTGATGGACACGGTCATGGGCCACCGGTACAGGAAGGCGATCAGCTCCAGCTCGCTCCTCTGGCAGCGCGTGTTGTGCACGTCCACGCCGGAGCAGTTCACGCGCGTGCACCCGGAGGGCACGAAGTTGTTCGCCAGGGCCCAGTCGGCGCCGGTAGCCACCCCGGGCACCTCGATTCCCAGGTGGGGCCAGTTGATCCACCGGTTCATGCTGCACGAGTCGCCGGCGCAGTTCTGTCCCCTGCCGGCCGTGCCCGGGATCACCGTCCCCCCGGGGCTGGGCTGGTGCTGCATGGGCCCCTCGTACCCGGTCAGCGGCCGGTCGACGTCCTTGGCCGTGGTGCCGGGGCCGCCCCCGAAGGTGTCGCGCTGCACGGCCGGCGCGCCGCCGGGAGCGGACTGCTGCACCACGTGGACGAGCTCGTGGGCGAGCAGCCGCCGCCCCTCGGGCGAGCCGGGGGTGTACTCCCCCGCCCCGAACACGATGTCGTGGCCCACGGTGAACGCCCGTGCGCCCACCGCCCGCGCGGCGTCGGCGGCCCTGCCGTCCGCGTGCACGCGCACCCGGCCAAAGTCGTGGCCCAGCCGCGGCTCCATGAAGGCGCGCGCGGAGGGCGCCAGCGGCTGCCCGGGGGATGACCGCACCTCGTCCACGATGGGCGGCGCCGCCACCGCCTCCGTATCGCCCCCCGGCACCCGCGCGGCCTGCACCTGCCCCATGCCGTGCCGGTGGGCGTGCTCCGTGGCCTTCTGCCTGCACCGCGGGCAGGTGCCGCCGCAGGCACAGGCGTGCCCGGGCTGGGCCTGGGGTACGCTCGCCACGCGCGAGGCAATGCGTTCCGCCTCCTGCTCCCAGCGGTCGCCCGGCGCGTTCACCGCCAGGCGCGCCTGCAGCACCGGCGCGTGGACCGGGATCCGGCTGAAGTCGTGCCCGGCGCCGAGGGTGCCTTGCGCGACGGCGTCCGTCCGCACCGTCCCGGCCGCGGCGCGGGCGTGGATGGCATCGCGCGTGGACCGGCTCACGCGCAGAAGCGTGGCCGGCTGTGGACGGCTGTGCTGCTCTCCGAGCACCCTCATACGCGCCTCACGATACGATTGGCGTACGCACCCGGTATCAATTAGGCCGATGCGTGCACCGAACGCAATCTTCTTGACGCCACTTCCGCCGGTGGTCGTACCCTTCCGTCGGACGGATGGCATCGAGCACCGGGCGATTTCGTGTGCACGGGTGAAAGAAGAAGAACGCGGAGGACGCGGAGGAAACCTTCTGTTCTCGGCGTCCGCTCGGTTTGTCTCCGCGTGATCCAGCCCGAGCTTGGTCATACCGAAATCCGGATGAACGATGGCCTCATACCAAAGCCGCAAAAAGAATGGGCCTCACGCAG
>DATING010001298.1:0-3911 GCA_035474555.1 Longimicrobium sp.
CGATCCGGTATCACAGCCATCTCACACGGAGGGCACGGGTGTGAGGCCATCTTTGGAACTGGCCGCACGCCGGACAGCGGACCGCGCTGATCGATCATCCCCCGGAAATCACACCGTTGCATCGCACCCCCTTGACCCTGACATTAGCGTTAGGGTTTAGATTGGGGGCGTGACGGGGACCGCGAGCACAGGAGGAGCACATGCGGGTGGGGGAGATCGCGGAACGGACGGGGGTGAGCGTGCGCGCCATCCGCTACTACGAGCAGGCCGGCCTGCTGCCGGCCGTGCGGCGCGCCAACGGCTACCGCGAGTTCGACGCGGGGGTGGTGGACCGCGTGCGCGCCATCCGCGACCTGCTGGACGTGGGCTTTACCATCGACGAGATCGTGTCGCTGTCGCCGTGCCTGCAGGGCGCGGCCAACGACGCCCCGTGCCGCACGCAGACCGTCACGCTGTACCGGGACAAGCTGGACCGCATCAACCAGCAGGTGAACACGCTGCTGGACCTGCGCCAGCGCATCCAGGAGCGCATCGCCGTGCTGGAGCCGGCCCGCGCGGCCGTGCCCGCCTGAGCGCGCCAACCCTTTTGATCAGCGAGACGAGACCATGGCTGGATCTGCCGTTACCGTGACCGACGCCACCTTCGCCACCGAGGTGGAGCAATCCGACAAGCTCACCGTGGTGGATTTCTGGGCCACGTGGTGCGGGCCCTGCCGGGTGATCTCGCCCATCCTGGAGCAGCTGGCCACCGAGCGCGCGGACGCGCTCAAGGTCGCCAAGGTGGACGTGGACGAGAACCAGGCGACGGCCGCGCGCTTCAACATCCGCGCGATGCCCACGCTGCTGTTCTTCAAGCAGGGCAAGGTGGTGGGGCAGATCGTGGGCGCCGTGCCCCGCGCCCGCATCGAGCAGGCCATCGAGCAGTACGCCTGACCGGCATCCGCTTGGCGGACGAACGAAGACGCGGAGAGCACGCCATGTGCTCTCCGCGTCTTTTTTCGTCTCGATCCCATCTCCGCATGGAGCCGGAATCCCGTGGATGTGCGCGGTACGCGCTACTGCCAGGCGGTGATCAGCGCGCCGCCCGTGACCCCGGGAATGGCAACCGCCGTGCGCCCCGATCCGTCGGCATTCACGGTGAAGTTCCCCGCCAGCGTCTCGTCGGGGTTGAAGGCGTAGAAGCCGATGCGGCCGTCGGGAAGGTAGGAGGGGTTTCCGTAGTGCTGCGCTTCCGACGACGCCACCAGGCGCTTGTCCCCCGACGCCACGTTCACCGTGTAGATGGCTTGCCTCCCGTTCAGGAAGTCGGGAAAGACGATGGTGGTTCCGTCGGGAGACCAGTCCATCTGGAACGAAAGCGACGAAAGGGTGAAGACGCCGGCCACCCGCTGTGCTCCAGTCCCGTCCGCGTTGATGAGGGCGATGTGCCGGGTGCCGTTCTCCGACAGGAGATGCGCGATCCGGGCGCCGTTGGGCGACCAGGCCGGGTCGGTCGCCGCGGCAAAGAGGGACCCCTGCCAGATCACCGTTTCCGCCGCCTCGCCCACGCGCAGGGTGCGCAGCTGGGTGGACGTGGTGTAGACGATTCGCGTGCCGTCCGGCGACCACGTGGCCTGGGACCGGTTGGGCGGCCCGGCCGGCGTGATCAGGGTGAGGCCCAGGCTGTCCAGGTCGATGGAGGCGATGCCGAACGCTCCGTCCGTGGCGCGCCGGACGTACAGGATCCGCCGGCGGTCGGGGGAGAACTGGATTCGTGCCGGTGCGGCGTCCGTCGCCAGCACGACAGGCTCGCGGCCCGGGAACGCGATGCGGAGCGGGCCGACGCTCGTGCCCGCCACGTAGGCCAGCCCGTTGCGCTCGCAGCGCACCCGGAAGCTCACCTGCGCCGTCTGTCCCGCGACCACCTGCGCGTCGCGGGTCGTGCCGTTCTCCACGGTGCAGTAGAGCGACGCCTTGCCCAGGGCGAAGGAGTAGCTGCCCGGCGCCAGCGAGTCCAGGCGAACGCTGCCGTTCACGGGCAGCTCCAGGGGGGCGGCGCCGGTGCGGGTGACCTGGTACCCGTTGGGGTCCGGCAGCCCGCCCACGGTCTCCACGGTGATGGTGAGCGAGCCCGTCGTGGGAGGCTCGACGGGGTTGGGATCGTCGCCGCACGCGCCGGCGAGCAGGACGGCCGCCGCGACCAGCGCGGCCTTGCGGAATTCGGAACGCATCGAGGGGGAGGAGCAGGTAGGTGGATACGGATGCGCATCAACGGTAACTGGCCGCGGGCCGGCGAGGAAGCTGCCGGTCAGCCCGCCAGTGGGACGAATCCGGCTTGGCGGAAATGATGGTCCCGTGTCGCGACAAGCTGGATCTCGTGCTCGCGCATGACCACGAACGACAGACAGTCCGTGAGTCCCCAATCCTTGTCGGAGACTCCCTCATACTGGCGGAGAGCGGAGTCGAGGAGCCCGCGGTCGACCTGGACGACATCAAACCTGGCGTCGGCGTAGCAGGTGCGCGCGAACTGGGCTGCTCCGGTCCGGTTGTACTTCGCCAAGCCGTTGCAGGCTTCCAGGAGAATCGCGTCCGTGGTGACGAGTGTAGCCGCGGAGCGGATGCGGGGAAGGAGGCGCTTCGCCTCGGCATGATCCGCGTCCCGGGCGTTCAGCAGCGCGAGGATGAACCAGGTGTCGAGGAAGATGCGCTCCCGCATCACGGTTCCGGATCGGCCCGCTTGGGGGTGCCATACAGATAGTGATCGTGCTGGGCGGCCCAGTCCGACGGGGCTTGCACCGTTCCCATCAGCTTCTCCAGCACCCCCAGCGCGTCGGCCTCAGGGGCAGGCTGCTCCTCGGTCGACGGCTCCGTCCGGAGGGTGACCTCCACCTGCTCCCCCGCCGCGAAGGGCAGGTTGCTCAGAACGAGTGTTCCATCCTCGGAAACGTGAGCGTGGGTACGGTAGGGAAGACTCATCGGCTCTCTCTTGTGTTCGGTAGCCCCGGAAAGGTCACACCGTACGGGAATACACACAAGCCGAGCGCCTGGTTCACTGCCTCCACCTCCGGAACGGCGCCGTCACGTCCGACGTGATCGCGGCGGGTTACGCCAGGGTGGATGAGGGTGAGCGGGTGGATGCGCATGGCATCCACCCGGTGAGGATGGGGTAAGCCGCGCCTTTACGCCCGCACGAGCTTCTTGTACTTGATGCGGTGCGGGATGTCGGCGGCGGCGCCCAGGCGGCGCTTCTTGTCCGCCTCGTACTCGCGGTAGTTGCCCTCGTACCACACCACCTGGCTCTCGCCTTCGAACGCCAGGATGTGCGTGGCGATGCGGTCCAGGAACCACCGGTCGTGGCTGATGACCACGGCGCACCCCGCGAAGTCCAGCAGCGCCTCTTCCAGCGCCCGCAGCGTATCCACGTCCAGGTCGTTGGTGGGCTCGTCCAGCAGGATCAGGTTGCCGCCCTCCTTGAGCACCTTGGCCAGGTGCACCCGGTTGCGCTCGCCGCCGCTGAGCGTCTTTACCAGCTTCTGCTGGTCGCTCCCCTTGAAGTTGAACCAGCCGCAGTACGCCCGGCTGTTGACCTTGGCCCGGCCCAGCTCGATGAAGTCCTGCCCCGCGCTCAGCTCCTGCCACACGCTGTTCTCGCCGTTGAGCGAGTCGCGGCTCTGGTCCACGTACGCCAGCTTGACGGTGGCGCCCACGGCCAGCGTGCCCGCGTCCGGCGTCTCGCCGCCCGTGATCATGCGGAACAGCGTGGTCTTGCCCGCGCCGTTGGGCCCGATCACGCCCACGATGCCGCCGCGGGGCAGGCGAAACTCCATCCCCTCGAAGAGCAGCTTGTCGCCGAACGCCTTGGCCACCTTGTCGGCCACCACCACCTCGTCGCCCAGGCGCGGGCCGGCGGGGATGATGATCTCGGCCGTGGT
>DATING010001299.1:0-1546 GCA_035474555.1 Longimicrobium sp.
CCTCGCCCGTCTCGGCGGCCCGGCCGCCGGCGCCGCCGCCCGCTCCGGTCAGGAAGGTGACGTTGCCGGAGAGGACGCCGCTCAGGTCGGTGAAGCGCCCCAGCACGTGCATCCCCTCGCCGTCGATCTCGAACTCGCGGATGTCGTGGTCGTGCGACGAGCCGCGCATCTTGAGCACCGTCAGGGCGCGCCGCATCCGCCCCCGCGTTTCCACGTAGCGCAGCAGGATGATGGTGTCCGTGAGCGTGGAGATGTGCTTTTCCGTCACCGACGACCCGCCCAGCAGCGACGCCGTGGTGCTGGTGAACAGCCCCGCCACCTCCTGCTGCTTGAGGAACGAGGTGAGGCCGATGACGAACTCGCGGAAGCTGCGCACGCTGGTCACCCGCTCCAGGGCGGAGAGCGAGTCCACGGCCACGCGGTTGGGTTTGAAGTCGGCGATGGCGTCGCGCATGTTCAGCAGGTGGTCTTCCACCGCCATTGCGTGCGGATAGGTGTTCACCACCTTGAGCTTGCCGTCGCGCTCCATCCCCTCGAAGTCGAAGCCCCACGCCGCCGCGTTGCGGTACAGCTGGTCGCGGCTCTCCTCGAAAGCGAACAGGAGGCAGCGCTCGTCCGTGGCCACGCCGCCGGCCAGGAACTGCGTGACCATGAGCGTCTTGCCCGTGCCCGTGGCGCCGGACAGCAGAATGACGGAGTCGCGGAAGAAGCCGCCGCCGCACATGGAATCCAGCTCGTCGTTGCCCGTGGTGATGCGCACGGTGGACGAGCTCTGCGTGAGCGGGATGCCGGAGAGGGGCAGGACGACGATCCCCCGGTCGCCCGTGACGGTGAACGGAAACTCGCCGCGCTGGTGCGTGGTGCCGCGCATCTTGAGCACCTCGATGGTGCGCCGGCGCCGCTCCTCCATGAGCAGGTTGCGCAGGATGACCACGTTGTCGGCTACGAACTCCTCCAGCCCGTGGCGGCTCACCTCGCCGTACTCCTCCGTCCGCTCGCCCGTGAAGACGACCGTGAGCCCCATGTCCTTGAGGGCGCGGGTGATGCGGAACAGCTCGCCCCGCAGCAGCTGGTGCTCGCGGTACTGCACGAACAGGGCGTTGAGCGAGTCCAGCGAGACGCGCGTGGCCCCCACGCGGGTGACGGCGTGCTGGATGCGCGCCATGAGGCCGCCCAGGTCGTAGTCGCCCACGACGATGCCGCCGCCGTCGGGGTGGGGCGAGGCGTCGACGAAGGCCCACTTGCCGTCGCGCTCCCACCCCTCGATGTCCCAGCCGAAGCCGCGCATGTTGCGGCGGATGTCGTCGACCCCGTCCTCGAAGGTCACGAAGACGCCGGCCTCGCCGAACTCCTCGATGCCCGCGGCCAGGAACTGCGTGGCGAACACGGTCTTGGCGCTCCCCGCCGTGCCCGCGACGAGCGTGGAGCGGCCGCGCGGCAGCCCGCCCTCGGTGATGTGGTCCAGGCCGGAAATGCCGGTGGGCAGCTTGGTGACGCCTGCCAGGTCGTGGGTCATCGGTCGGTGTCCGTGTGCAGGTCCAGCGCG
>DATING010001300.1:0-2903 GCA_035474555.1 Longimicrobium sp.
ACCCGCTGATCGAAGAACGTTGGCGCCGACCGAAGGATCTACCGTGCGAGTGCAAGGAACCGGCGCATCGGCTGGCACTGTGCCATGCGGAGTAGATCCTTCGGTCGCGCGCAAAGACTTGTGCACGTTGAAGTTGCCGGCGTGCGCTCCCTCAGGAAAACAAAATTGAGTCCGGTCCAAGAAGTCACGGTGGCTGCTTCGTTTCCCAGCCGTCGGAACAGCGGCTTACGAGAGTGCGCTCAGACGCACGATCTCGACCTTCGGATACATCGAAGCACCCGCCAAAATTGGTCCAGGCTCGGCGTCTCGGCTTAGACCGGGCCCAAAATTCAGCAGAAGATCAGCCCGCGCCGCCCGCCACGTCGATCGCCAGCCCCGGCCGCGTGTCGAGAATCGGGCGCATCGCGGACGTCGGCGGCGTGAAGAGCGAGAGCTGGTCCGGACTGGCGAAGACGGCCGCGAAGTCGTCCGGCGTGAACGCGCGGGCCAGGCGCACGGCGAAGTTCGCGCGGAGCACGCGGGCGTAGTGGTCCACGTCGTAGTCGCGCGGATCCGGCACGCCTTCATCCTTCGAAGGCACGACGGCGGCGCCGCCCGCCTGCGTGCGGTACACGCGCACCCGCTCGCCGCTGCGCCATGACGTGCGCCCGCTGGCCAGCAGCGCCTCGTACGCCAGCTCGTGCCGCGAATCCCGCGTCTCCGCGTACTTGGCGGGGGATTTCGTCAGCCGCACCTGCGATGACACGTCGAAGGTGGGCAGCTCACGGCGGCGGAGCGCATCCAGCGTGGCGAGGTACGTCTCCCGGACGCCCGTGACGTCGCCCGCGAACAGGCGCACGAGCGCGCGGCGCAGGAACGCCTCGCCAAACGGCTCCGCGCGGCTGGAGCGAAAGGCCACGCCCCGCAGGGTGAGCGTGCCATCGTATCCAAGGAGGGCGTAGTTCTTGGGCTCGTGCGAGAGCATGGCCGCGTACCGCCCCTCGAACTCCAGCTGCACCAGGGGCGGCAGCAGCGCCGCGACCTCCGCCACCACGCGGCGCTCATCCTCCTCCCCCCACCCCTCCGGCACGGCGAAGTACACCCCGTCCGTGTCCGCCTCCAGCAGCGTGACCCCGCGCGCGGCCAATTCCCGGCACATGAACGCCAGCGTCTCCCGCCCCCGGCGCGTGACCTCGTTGGCCGCGTGCACGTCCGCGAAGCGCGTGAGCTCGCCCCCCGCCGCCAGGTAGCCGTACGCCGAGTTCACCACCAGCTTCATGGCCGCGGACATGGCCTCGTGCGTGTGGCGCTCCGCGGAGTTCGGCGGGGCCGCCCGGGCGCGGGCCTTGGCGGCCAGCCGCTGCTCCACCAGCCGGTCCACCAGCGCCACGAGTGCCCCCAGGTGGTCCCGCGCCGGCCCGATGCGAAAGGCGCGCATGAGCGACGGG
Source organism: Longimicrobium sp. (assembly GCA_035474555.1). Classification (GTDB taxonomy): domain Bacteria; phylum Gemmatimonadota; class Gemmatimonadetes; order Longimicrobiales; family Longimicrobiaceae; genus Longimicrobium. The sequence continues at coordinate 1,428 of DATING010001300.1, forward strand.
TACAGGCTGGCCACGTCCGCCTTGACCACCCGCCACGCCACCCCCGTGGCGAACAGGTGCAGCGCCGCGCCCGCGTGGGGCGTGCCGTCGCCGGGGCGGTGCGCGGGGAGGGCGGCGCCCGCGCGCAGGTAGGCCCGCACCAGCAGGGGGTCGATGACGCCCGTCGCGGCCCCCGCGTCCGCCAGCCGCTCGTACCGGCGCGGGCCCATGCGCGCCAGGGCGAACGCCGCGCCGCCCATCAGCCGGGCGAGCGCGGCGACCTCCTCCACGTCGTCCTCCGCGTAGCGCCGCACGCGCTCCGGATCGCGGCGCCAGACGGTGTAGATCTGCGCGCCGGGCACGTACTCGCGGTCCGGCGCCGCGATCCCCAGGTACTTCGCCACCGCCTTGAGCCCGTGCCCCGGCAGCTCCCGCGCACTGAAGTCGTAGCGGATGACGGCGTCCAGCGTGTCGATGAGCTCGCGCCCCGGCGCCACGAAGCGCACCCGGCGCGTGGTGTCATCCCCGCTTACGGTGCCGCGCCGGGCCGCCCGCTCGCGCAGCCCCAGCCTGCCCAGCCGTCCGAGGGGGAGCGGCACACCCAGCCGCCGCGCGCGCTGCGCCACGAACGGAAGGTCGAAGCCGTGCAGGTTGTGGTTCTCGATGACGTCGGGATCGGCCGCGTGGATGGTTGCCACCAGCCGCCGGAGGAGGTCCGCCTCCCCCGCGTCGCTGACGGCATCCACCTCCAGCACCTCCGTCGTGCCGGACGGATGGCGCACGGCGACCATGAAGATGCGGTCGCGCGACGCATCCAGCCCCTGCGTCTCCAGGTCGAACTGAAGCCGGCGCAGCTGATCGAAGGCGAGGTCGCGGAAGTAGGTGCGCCCCGTGGCCACCAGGTACTGCTCCTCCGGCGGCAGGGCGAGCACGGCGTGGGCGCCCAGCTCGCGCAGGTGGGGGATGCGGCGCCCCAGCCGGCGCGACACCCCGTGCAGCACCTCCCCCGCCAGCGCCCGCCCGTCCTCCGCGGAGACGAGGAACCGCAACGCGCCCTCACCGTGGAGCTCGCGGTACCAGATGCGCGCGCCGGCGTCCCCCTCCTCGCCGAGCCCCGTACCCAGGTGCCGCAGGTCGTCCAGCCGGTCGAGGACGATCCACGGCCGGTAGTGCTCGTCCTCGCGCACGAGCACGCCGGAGTCCGGGAGCCTGCGCCAGACGATCGCGCGCCCGTCCGGCTCCGCCCACACGGACACGATCCCCGGCGTGGGGTCCCATCCCCACAGCCACTCGTCTTCGCGGGAGACCGGCGCGTCGATCTCCCCGCTCATCCGGCACCCGGCGCGGGAGACGACGGCCGGACGCGGCGAGACGTACGCGCAGGATGCACCCGATGGCCTTCGAGATGGGGCGGACGACGGCTTCCGGCGGCGGGGTGATGCCTCACGTCTCATACAGCCGAAAGAGAACGAACACCGAGTCCGGCGGAATCTCGTA
>DATING010001301.1:0-3205 GCA_035474555.1 Longimicrobium sp.
AGTCCGGCGGAATCTCGTACGGGCGGTACGGGTGGTCCAGCTCGTCGTAATCTTCGATCCAGCTCTCCGAGCCGAGGTACGCTTCGCGCTCCTCCGGCGTCATGCTGCTCCAGCCCTCCGCATCCATGACGCGCTCCAGCATCCCCTCGATGTAGCCGTTGTCCGGCGAGTACGGGCTGGCGCGGACGATGTCCAGCGCCGTCCTGCCGCTCCGGTCCACGCGGTGCGGGTCCGCGCCCGCCACGAGCAGGTCGCGCACCCGCAATCCGGAGGCGCGGGTGGCGTGCATGAGCGCGGTGTGCCCGCGGCGGTCCTGCGCGTCCAGGTCCACCCCCGCGGCCAGCAGATGGCGCAGCGCCGGTTCGGGACCGCGCGGAAGGCTGTCGGCCACCCGCGCGAACTTGCACGAGGCCGCAAGGTACATCAGCGGCGTCTGCCCCGCGGCATTGGTCGCGGCGGCATTGGCGCCTTTGCCGAGCAGGAACTCCACGTGCCACGGGTCCCCGCGTCCGGCCGCCAGCATGAGCGGGGTCACGCCGTCGCGGTCCGGCCGGTCGACCGGAACGCCGCCCGACACCAGCCCTTCGGTCGGGAACCGCGCGCCCATCCGCACGGACCAGTGCAGGGCGTTACGGCCCAGCAGGTCCGTGTAGCTCACGTCGAAGCTCTCCTTGTCCGGCATGTAGTCATGTACCAGGCCGCGGGACAACAGCGCCTGGATGGTGTCCGGCGGGCTTTCCTCCCACAGCAGCGGGCACGTTTCGCGGGTGAACCGCGGGGTCTCGGGCCCGGCGGGTGCCACCGCGTACGGATTGGACGAGAGCGCCAGCACCGCCACCACGGCGGCCGTGGTAAGGCCGATGACCCAGCCGACAGTGGAGGAGCCCTCCGGCCCCCCGCGCTGCCCCGCCGCCCCCGTCCCCGCTCCCGCCGGCGGGGCCGGGGGACGGACGGGACGCGGGACCGTCTTCCCGGCGGGCGCGGGTGCCGGGGCGGGCCGGGGCCGCGCGGCCTGAACGGCGGCGCCCCGCTTCGCGTCCAGCGCGCACTGGAGGCACTCCGTGCCGGGGCCGTCCGCGAACAGCGCGTGGGCCGGGTCCGCCACGCAGCGCCGCAGCGCGCCGCTGGCCGGGTCCGCGTAGCGCGCCAGGTGCCGCCGCCACTCCCCCGCGTCCGGACGCGCGGCGGGGTCCTCGCCGAACGCGCGGTCGAAGAGGTCGCGCGTGGCATCGTCGAACGCCTCGTGGATGCTCCACGGCGACGGACGCAGGAACCGGTTGGGGCGGCGCCCGTAGGCGTACATCCACCGCGTCATCCGCTCCGTCGTGCTGGGCGGCACCGGCACGCCGGGCGCGGGCACCCCCTGGCACGGGTGCACCCCCCCGTTCAGCAGCTGGAAGACCACCACCGCCAGCGCGAACCGGTCCTGCGCCTCGCCCAAGGCCTCGGGCGCGAGCTCGCCCACCAACGCTTCGGGGGCGATGTAGTCCGGCGTGTACTGGTGGGCAGGAAAGCGCTCCCCGGACACGTCCTGGACGCTGAAGCCGTCGCAGTCCAGCAGCGCCACGAAGAAGGTGTCGCGGTAGACGTACGCGTTCACCGGCTTCAGGTCCACCACGTGGTGGCCGCGGGCGTTCAGCGCCTCCACCACCGCCGCCAGGTTGCTCGCCGCCGTCACCCGCAGCCCGTACGCCTCGGGCAGACCGTACGCCTGCCGCGTCTTGCGCGACAGCAGCGACTCGGCCAGCACCGCGCGGTCCAGCTCCACCCGCGGCATGGCATAGCCGCGAAAGCGACCCTCCGCGTCCTCCACCAGGTGCGTGGGCCAGGTGAGCTGGACGTAGCGGTGGCCGGCGTGGTGGATGGGATCCAGCTGCGGCGGCGTCCCCAGCATCGCCAGCAGCTTGCGCCGGCGCTCAGGGGCCCGCTCCGGGTCGTGGTACAGCTTGGCCACCAGCTCGGGATGGCTGGTGGATGCGTACACGGAGCCGTCGCCCCCGGAGCCCAGCGGGGTGGGCTCCAGGCGCAGGGCGATGACGCCTCCCGCGCCGTCCGAGAGGCGGAGCGCGCTCATGGACATGGATGTGGACATGGACTATCCCTCCCCGCGCGGCGCCCACGTGGCGCAGGCGTCCAGCCGGTCCAGGACAATCCCCGGCCGGTAGCGATCGTCCTCGCGCACGAGCGCGCCGAAATCCAGGATTTGGGGCCACACGAGGGCGCGCCCGTCCGGCTCCGCCCACGCGGACACGATCCCGAGCGTGGGAGAAGACGGCTGGACGCGGCGAGCGGTACGCGCAGGATGCACCGGATGGCTTTCGAGACGGGGCGGACGAGGGCTTTCGGCGGCGAAACGGGGCATCACGTCACACCGCCTACGGCCGGTAGGGGAGAATGGAGTCCGGGATGTAATCCGAGCCCTTCACAATGTAGCCCAGGCGCGACGGCTCGTCCCGCTCGCGACGCCTGGGGTAGCGAGTGTCCACCACTTCGAAGTACCGTTCGCGTTGCTCCGGCGGCAGCGCGCTCCAATTCGCTTCGTAGGAGGCATATCCGATCAACGACTGGATGTAGTTCCCGTCCGCCGAGTAGGGGCCGTCGGCGACCTCGCGCGTGCTCCTGCCCCTCCGGTCCTCCAGGTGCGGGTTCGCACCCGCCGCGAGCAGGTCCCGCACCCGCAGGCCGGAGCCGCGCGTGGCGTGCATGAGCGCCGTGTTCCCGCGGATGTCCTGCGCATCCAGGTCCGCTCCCGCGGCAGCGAGCCGCAGCAGCGCCGTTTCGGGCGTGTGCGGAAGGGTGGTGTCTGCCGCCGCGGCGAGCACGGGGGCGCACGACGCCGCCAGGTACATCAGCGGCGTCTGCTCCTCGGCGTTCGCCGCGTTTGGATTGGCCCGGTTGCCGAGCAGGAACTCCACGTGCCACGCGTCCGCGCGCCCGGCTGCCACCATGAGCGGGGTGACCCCGTCGTGGTCCGGCAGATCGGCCGCGGCGCGCCCCAGCACCAGCCCGCGGGTCGCGGCCTGGTGCCCCACCCGCGCCGACCAGTGCACGGCATTGCGCCCCTGGGGGTCCCGGTAGCTCCAGTCGGTCGCCCGCAGCTCGTCGGCCCGGCCGCCTGCGCCGAGCGTGGCGGCGCGGGTCAGCAGGGTGCGGATCGTGTCCGGCGGAGTGATGCTGTCCAGTGTCACGGGACAGGGTTCGTAGT
>DATING010001302.1:0-4336 GCA_035474555.1 Longimicrobium sp.
CCGATGGGCGCGTGCTCCATGGCCGCGCGAAATCGGCGCTCGCTTTCCTGCAGCGCCCGCTGCGCCCGGCGCTCGCCCGTGAGGTCGCGGGCCAGCACCACCCGCGCGGGGCGGCCGTGAAAGTCCACCGCGTACGACAGCACGTCCACGTCCACCGGCTCGCCGTCCGCCCGGACGAAGACGGCCGGCCCGTCCATCAGCCCAGCGTCCGCGCCGGGGCACAGGTACGCCATGCGGGCGCCGGCCAGCGCCGCGCGCGCAAAGCCGAACACGCGCACGGAGGCGTCGTTGGCGGCCAGGATGGCGCCCGTGCGGCCGTCCACGATCCACATGGGCTCGGGATGCCGGTCAAAGAAGGGCCTGAACGGCTCTGCTTCGGGAAGCGAAGGGTGCGGGACGGCGTGCGGGATCATGGGGAGAGGGGGGACGAAACTGGACGTCCCGAAACGTGCGCGGGGATCCGCGAAACGCCCCGCGCGCCAGGACGGCGCGCGGGAAGAACTTCCGAATGAGGATGGGCGCTGAGGGATTCGAACCCCCGACCCCCGGTGTGTAAAACCGGTGCTCTAACCAGCTGAGCTAAGCGCCCTCGGGTAGCCGGGCTAGCGGATGATGCCCAGCGGCACCAGCACGGCAAAGCCGAGCACCAGCAGCAGCGGCCCGGCCACGGTGGAGTGGCCGCCCAGCAGCAGGAATCCCACGACGACGGCCGCCAGCCCCGCGCCCAGCAGCGCCAGGTTCACGACGGAAAAGCGAAGGCTGCTCTCCGTGTCGGCAGAAGCGGGCGCGGCGGACGCGCGGGACGGAACGGGCTCGGGTCTCGGCATCCGGAAAAGCTAGGCGAAGCGCGGGGAAGCGTCAACCCCGGCGGGGCCGCCGGACGCGAACGGGGACCGGATGCGAAACCGGCCTCCCCGCGTGCGGAGGAGGCCGGTCGGGCCGGTCGCGGTCGCCGCGTCCCGCTACTCTTCAAAGCGGCAGGGCAGGTCCTGCGCGCCCTCTCCGGTGTCGCGGCGGCCGTGCCAGCGTTGCGGCGTCGTCTCGCCGGGGGCCGCGAACGCGCCCTCCAGGGCGTCCTGCGCCTGCAGCTGCAGCGTGAACGCGCCGGCAATGCGCCCGTCGCGCCACTCGCCCGTGAACACGGGGCGGCCGTCGTCGCCCACGGACAGGGCCCCGTCCACCAGCCCGTTCCACCCCGGCGCGTCCCATCCGCCGTGGCGGGTGGCGCCCTCGCCGGCCGTCACCTGCAGCCGGCGGCACACGGGCGGCTCGCCGTCCGCGCTCCCGGCCCAGGTGATCCAGCTTCCCATGAAGTCATCCGATCCGCCGCCCGTGCTGTGGGCAGGCGTGATCGCAGCGGCAACGAGCGCCGTGCCAATAAGCACGACGGCGAAGGCGCCTCGAAACGATGTAGCCATCAGACTCCGTGTTAAATCCATGTGGTTCGTGGCGGACGTGCTCCCGCCGACGGGGCGGGCGGCTTCCGGCCGGCTGCCTCGCTGCAAGACTCAGTCCGCCGCGAGCGCACGCGACGGCATGCCGGCCGCCGGCCCGATGGTCATCCCGGACGCGCCCGCGGCAGCGCGCTTCATCACCGTGGCCAGGATGTCGTACGCCTCGGCCCACGCCTGCGCCACGGCGGGGGTAAAGCCGTCCCCCAGGCCGCGCTCCAGCGCCCAGAGCAGCGCCTGCGCCACCGTCTCGTAGTGCGCGTCCTGCACGCCGTACCCCGCGTGGCGGCGGCCCAGCGTCTCCACGGCCGGCAGCAGCGCATCCAGGCGGTCCAGCCCGCGCACCACCACCGTCAGCGTCTGCATCAGCTTGCGCCCCTGCTCCTCCATGTCGCCGCGGAACAGGTGCCGGAGCTCCGGGTCCAGCTCGAACAGGCGCCCGTAGAACAGCGCCGCCGCCACCTCGCTGATCGGCTCCACCTTCTCCCAGCTATCCTTCACCAGCTGCTTGCTCTCGGGCGTCATCGCCGTATCTGCCGTCGGTGCGTGGATCTCGTGGGTCCCCTGCGAACGGTTACATTGTTCGGCAACCAGCGGACCACGATCAACAAACCTTGTAAGTGCCTGTTTTCACTTTGAGTTTCGATATTCATCCCGCAAAGGTGCGACCTCATTGCGGGACACCCGTGCCGCAGGTGAGGACAGTGCGGGACACCCGTGTCTCGCCTCCGTTCTCCCCTGGATGCACGGCGAGTGGTTCCAGGGCCGGATCCCCGGTGTGTAAAACCGGTGCGCCAACCCTGGGATGAATGCATTGACGGGCGGTGCGGATCGGCGGCTGCGATCATGGAGAATCGTCCGATTGGTGATCAGGGTTTCTGCCGGGCCACGAGCACCTTTCGATCACCTCACCCGTACTGGAAGGACCCGCGGCTGGCCTCCGAGACCCGCGGATTTCCGGGATGAACACGCCGTAAACATAAAAAGCGGGCGCAAATGCCTGGGAGGTGTTATACTGCCACCATCCAGCCGGCAGAGTCCTCACAGCACGGGAGGCACCATGCACGCAAACAAGCAGGTGTACAAGGAAGCGTTCGATCGTGCCCGGGAAGGAAAGTCCCGTACGCTGCTCGAGCGGATCCTCTTCCGCTTCAAGGATCACTACACGCAGACGTCGCGGGAGCAGGGAGAGCGGGACGGCCTTCTTGCCCGTGAGCAGGCGGAGGGACACACCGCCCCCGGCACGGAAGCGGCGCACTGAGCAACCGAAGCCCCGGCGGACAGCCGGGGCTTCTCCATTTCCACCGAACGCCCCCGCTTCGGCGGGTTCGCGCGGCGCCACGGTGCCGGGAGCCTGATTCCCGGTGCCGGCGCCACGCGCTTCCCGCCACCGCTGTGCACACTCTTCCACAACACCCGGCGCCGCAACGGCTTCGGGAGCCTCGCCGTCCATCTTGATCACTTTCGAGAATTCCGTTATCCTTGTGGCGCAGTCCACTTTCGGCCCTCGCGATCGTCGGCCGGCAACGTAGACGAGGCGCCGCCTGGACCCATGATCCCGGATCGGAAAGGCGAACGGTGGTACGAGAAGAAGGCCGTCATCGAGGCGCTCGCCACGGTCCCGCCCATCTTGGCGGCGGCGATCGGCGCCCTGGTGAGCCTCTCGGACCGGCAGAAGCGCGCGTTCGGATGGTGTCTGGCGGCCGGCGCGCTGTGGCTGGTGGTCGCCAGCGTGGCCAAGGTCCTGCACGCCCGCGCCGAGGACCGCCAGCGCAAGCGCACCGACGAGCACGACGGCCTTCGCGCGGCGCTGCACGTGCTGTTCGCCACCGTCTGCCGGACGGCCGGCATTGCCGAGGAAGAGCGTGCGAGCGGAAAGCTGCGGCTCACCATCCACCGCGTGGTGATGAAGGGAAAGTCCGAGCCCCCTGAAGAACTGGAGCAGCTGCTTCCGTACATGGGCGGGGAGGGCAGTCCCGCGGGACGCCGGTTCTCCATCCGCTCGGGGATCATCGGCGCGGCGGCACGGCGCAGGGTGAGCATCGTCGCGATCCGCGGCTGCGCCGAGCACGAGGGATTCATTGCGGAGCTCATGCACCAGTGGGCATACCCTGAGCACGACGCACGCATGCTGACCCCGGACCGCCACACGTGGATGGCAGTTCCCATCCTGAGCCATCGCGGCGCAACGGTGGCCGTTGTGTACCTGGATTCGCGCGACCCGCAGTTCTTTACCGCGCCGGTTCAGGACATCATCCACATCACCTGCGGCGGCATCAACGCCTACACCCTGGAGGCCTACCGATGATCGACGAGAGCGACGTGGTCAGCCAGCGAACCACACCCTTTGGAACCTGGAAGGTGATTTCCAGGCCGGGTGCCATCATCCATGCCGAGATGCTGGAGATGTCCGACGAGGTGTGGCGCGACCTCACGACGACGGACCCGAACTACCCGCCCCCGAAGCACAAGCATTCCTGGTAACGCTTCGTCGGCGCGAGCAATTGGGACCGCGTCGACATCAACGAATCTGGCGTGGAGGCTTACCGATGAGGCACGAGGCAGACGAGCTCTGGTACGGTGATACGTATCTGGGCCGCTGGAAGGTGATCTCCCGGCCGGGGGCCATCATCCAGGCGAAGGTGCTGGAGATGCCCCCCGAGGTGTGGCGCGACCTCACCACGACGGACCCGAACTATCCGCCTCCGAAGTACAAGCACTCCTGGTAGCGCGCTTCGCCAGCGCGATCGGGATAGGAGGGGCCGGTTACCCGGCACCCCCCTCCCCCACCACCGTACGTACGGGTCCGTATACGGCGGTTCGAAAGGTTGATGGACTGGATTGTGGAGCCCCATCCTGGTCGAAGAGGCTGCTCCCCGCCATCG
>DATING010001303.1:0-5343 GCA_035474555.1 Longimicrobium sp.
TGGTGGCGGTGAAGCTCAGGGTGTAGCCCGTCAGGTACAGCGCCAGGATGCCGCCCACGATGCCCAGCGGGATCACCGTGGCCACGATCAGGGTGCCGCGGAAGGTGCGGAACTCCAGCACCAGGATGGCCAGCATGGCGAAGACGGCCACCACGATCGCCGTGCCCACCCCGCCGAAGCTTTCCTGCCGGCTCTCGATCTCCCCCGCCGCCGTCCAACGGTAGCCGTCCGGCATCTTCATCTCCTCCAGCCTGGCCAGCACGTCGCGCGTCACGCGGTCCGTGTTGAAGCCGCTGCGCACGTAGCTCGTCACCGTCACGGCCCGCTGCTGCGCGTGGTGCTGGATGCGCGGCGGCGTGCTGGCGAACCGCACGTCCGCCACCTGCCGCAGGGGCACCGTGACGCCCGTGAGCGACGCCACGTACACGCGGTCCAGCGACTCCACCGAGGGCATCCCCTGGTGCGGCAGGCGCACGCGGATGGGGTACTCCTCGCCCGTCCCGTCGCGGTACAGGCCGGCGTTCAGCCCCGCGATCCCCATGCGGATGGTGCGGTCCACCTCCACGGCCGGGATGCCGAACATCCCCGCCTTGTGCTGGTCCACCTCCACCTTCAGGTCCGTCCGCGCCAGCCGCACGGGGTTGTCCACGTACATCGTCCCCGGCGTGGCGTGGATCACGCGCTCCACCCGCTCCGCCAGCGACCGCAGCGTATCCAGGTCCGCCCCCGTCAGGCGGATGGCGACCGGCGCGTCGATGGGCGGCCCGTTCTCGAACTCGCGCACCTCGATGCGCGCATTGGGATACTCCGCGAAGCGCGCCCGCAGCCGGTCGAACATGGCCGGCGTTTCCGTGGGATGGTACTCGTCCAGGGTGACGAACAGCTGCGCCACGGACGGGTTCTCGCTGCGGGGGATGACGTTGTAGTACACCTGCGGGTTGTCGCGCCCCACGTTGGACATCACCGCCTGCACGCCCGCCTGCTGCGACATCACGCGCTCGGCGAAGCGGGCCGCGCGGTCCGTCTCGGCCAGGCTGCTGCCGTCCGGCGTCTCCACGTCCACCAGGAACTGCGGCGTCCCGGCTTTCGGAAAGAGGGAGAAGCCGACCACGGGCACCAGCGCCAGCGAGGCCACGAACAGCGCCGCCGCGCCTGCCAGCGTAAGCCCCGGCCGGGCCAGCGCGCGGTGCAGCACCGGCGCGTAGGTCACGCCGATCATCCGGTGCAGGGCGCGCATGAAGACGTTGCCCTCGGGGTCTTCCGTGCGCGACAGGGTGCGGCTCGCCAGCCAGGGGATGATGGTGAGCGAGATGATGAGCGACGCCACCACCGTGAACACCACCGTCAGCGGCATCACCCGGATGAACTGCCCCGCCGTGCCGGGAAGGAAGATGAGGGGCAGAAAGGCGAAGATGAGCGTGGCCGTGCATCCCACCACGGCGACGGAGATCTGCTTCGTGGCCAGCAGCGCCGCCTCGCGCCGGGAGTGCCCCTCGCGCAGGAACCGGCTGATGTTCTCCACCACCACGATGCTGTCGTCCACCAGCAGCCCCAGCGCGATCACGAACCCGACGATGCTCAGCTGGTTGATGGTGAAGCCCGTCATGTTCAGCGCCGTGAGCCCCATCGCCAGCGACAGCGGGATGCTGACCATCACGATCCCCGCCGCGCGCCATCCCAGGGGGAGCAGGGTGAGAAGGACAAGGACGATGGCGATCAGGAAGTCGCGGCCCAGGTGGCTCAACCGCTCATTCACGTTCTTCGACTGGTCGAAGCCGCGCTCCAGCTTCACCGTGGGCGGCAGCGTCCGCGCGAACGCATCCAGCTCCTTCCAGATCCCGTCGCGCACCGTGGAGATCGTGGCGTCCGGCAACTGGTTGGCGGTGACGAACACGGCGCGGCGGCCGTTGAAGCGGGCCACGTGCGTGGGGTCGCCGTAGCTCCAGTCCACGTCCGCCACGTCGCGGAGAAAGGTGACGTTGCCCCCCGCCGCGCGGACGACCGTGTTGCGCACCTCGTCCAGCGACGCGTACTCGCCGCTCGTCTTGACGTTGAAGCGGCGGCTGCCGGCGTCCACCGTGCCCCCCGGCACGTTCGCGTTGTCGCTGCCGATGGCCTGCAGCACCTGCCCCGGCGCGATCCCCAGCTGCGCCAGCCGGCCCAGGTCCAGCGAAACGCCCACCTCGCGCTCGGGAAAGGCCCACGCTTCCGCGCTCTTCACCCCCGGCACCTGCTCCAGCCGCTCCTCCAGCCGCTCCGCACGCTGCTCCAGCTCGTGGTACGGCATCGTCTCGCTCACGAGGGCCACCTGCGCGATGTTCACCTCGCTCGCGCTGACCTTGCGCACATCCAGGCTGTAGAGATCGGCGGGAAGGTCGGCGCGCAGGGCGTTGATCTCGCGCACCACCTCGCCGTATTTGTCGTCCGCGTCCTCGTCCGGCTCGAACTCGATGCGCATCACCGCCACGCCGTCCTGCACGTCGCTGCGGATCTGGTCCAGCGCGTCCAGCTCGCCCATCGCCTCCTCGATGGGATCCACGATCAATTGCTCCACGTCCGCCGGCTGCGCGCCCGGGTACACGGCCACCACGATGTAGGTGGGGATGGGGATCGCGGGATCTTCCGCCTTGGGGATGCTGGCCCACGACGCCCATCCCATCACCGACAGCATCAGGAAGAGGACGATGGTGAGCTGGTAGCGGTCGATGAAGAACTGCGTGATGCGGGTGATCATGGCACCACCTTTACGCTCACGCCGTCGCCCAGGTACGACGCGCCGTCCGTGACCACCGCCGCCACCCCGTCCAGCCCGCCGCTGACCGCCACCCGCTCGCCCTGGATGAAGGCGACAGACACGGGCACCCGCCGCGCCTTCTTGCGGTCGGCCGTGAGCGTGTAGACGGTGGCCTCGTCGCCGTCGGCCTCCAGGATGGCCTGGATGGGCACGAGCGCCATCTCCGTCCCCGCCGCCGGCCGGATCTCCGCGCGCCCAACGAGGCCGGACGACAGCGTCCGGTTGCCGGGCTGCACCGCCACCTCCACCTGGTACGTCCCCGTGCGCGGGTCGGCCCCCGGCGCCACCTCGCGCACGGCGCCCACGAACGCCTCGCCCGGGAACGCGTCGAAGCGCACCGTCGCCACGTCGCCGACCTTGAGGCGGACGGCGTCGCGGTCCGCCACGCCCACGCGCAGCACCTGCCCCCGCTCGCTGCTGCCCAGCACGAGCACGGGCGTGCCGGGGCTGACGAGCTCGCCGTCGTTGCCCAGCTTGCGCAGGATTGTGCCGTCCGCGGGGGCCACGATGGTGGCGTAGCGCCGGTTGAACGCGGCGCCCTGCAACCCGCTACGCGCCACCTCGGCGCCCGTGCGCGCATCCTGCACCTGCGCCAGCGTGGCGACGCTGTCCGCGTACAGCGCCTCGGCGCGGGCCAGGTCGCGCTCCGCCTTGGTGACGCCCGCGCGGGCCGCCATCACCTGCGCATCGATCTCGCGCAGGTCGAGCGTGGCGAGCGGCTGCCCGCGCCGCACCTGCTGCCCCTCCGCCACCAGCACGCGGCCCACGATGCCGGGCATCTTGAACGACAGCTCGATCTCGTCCTTGCTGTGCAGCGTGCCGGTGGCCTCCACGGCGCGCGTGACCCACTCCCGCGCCACCGGCGCCGTCCGCACCGCGACCGCATCCGGCCCCTGCGACGTTTCCGCCTGTGCGTCCCGCCCGCAGGCCGCGACGACGGCCAGTAGCGACAAGGCGGCGATTCGTCCGATCATCCCACGTGTATCCATCAGGACCCCCTGTGAAGAAGTGCCAAGTGCCAAGTGACTAGTGCCAAGCGACAAGTGCCTGGTCCAAGTGCCGTACTTGGCACTGGGGACTAGGCACTTGGTACTTCAATTCAACTCCCTCAGCGCCGCCGCCCGCTCCAGCTCCACGAACCGCGCGGCGTAGTCGTACCGCGTCAGGATCAGGTTCAGCCCGGCGCGGGTGAAGGCGGTGCGGGCGTCGATGAGCTCGATCTGCGCGGCGATGCCCTCCTGGTAGCGGCGCTCCACCAGCTCGTAGGTGCGGCGCGCGGCGGCCAGCCGGTCCTCCGCCGTGGCGATGGCCCCGCGCGCGACCTCCGCCGAGCGGAAGGCCGTGCGCGCCTGCAGCTCGATCTGCTGCTCGGCGTTGGCACGGCCGGCGCGGGCGCGGTCCGCCTCGATGCGGGCCTGCTGCCGCCGCGCGCCCGTCTGCCCGCCGTTGAACGCGTTCCACGAGACGACGAGCGAGGCGATGGCGAAGTCGTCGTCCGCGCCGAACGAGTAGTCCGCGCCCTGGAAGCCGTAATCCACGGCCAGCGCCACCGTGGGCCGTGCGGCGGATCCCGCGATGCGCGCCTGCGACTCGGCCGCGGCGATCCCCGCGTCGGACTGACGCAGCTCCTCGCGCCCGGCGAGGGCGCGGGCCACGGCGCCGTCTTCATCCACCGACAACGCAAACGCCAGGGCCTCGTCCGGCAGCACCTCCACGGGCGTGTCCAGCGGGCGGTTGAGCAGGTGGTTGAAGCGGCGCAGGGCGCTCGAACTGCGCACCTCCGCCTCGGCCAGCGCCTGCTGCGTTTCGGCGCGCTCGGCGCGGGCGCGCAGGACGGCGTCGGGGGTGGCCGTCCCGTGCTCCACCCGACGCTCGGCCACGCGCAGGTTCTCCTGCAGCAGGGGAAGCGTGTTGCGATAGAGCTCGACGACCCGGGCGGAACGGGCGTAGTCCAGGTAGGCCGTCTGCACGTCGGCGGCGAGCTGGCGGGTGGCGGCACCCAGCGCGTGGCCCTGCAGGTCGCGGAGGGTGCGCTGCAGCCGGTGGTTCTCGCGGATCGCCGGCTGGTACAGCGGCTGGGCGATGCGCAGCTTGGTCTCCTGCGCCAGCGGCAGCCGCGCGTCCACGTCCGTGGGAAAGCGGTCGCTCCCCGTGATCTCGTTGAGCGCCCCGTACGCCGGGTTGATGAAGTCGCCGATGTTCACCCCCCCGCGCATCTCCGAGTAGCGCGAATCCAGCGTCAGGCTGGGGAGATAAAGGCCGCGCGCCTCGCGGACGGCGGCCTCGGCGCGGTCGGCGGAGAGGCGCTCCTGGCGCAGGCCCAGGTTGCCGTCCAGCGCCTGCCGCACGTAGCCGCCCAGCGGATCGGCGGCGGGCGGCGCGGCGGCGTCCTGCCCGGCCAGCGGCGCGGTGAGCGCCAGGGAGAGCGGAAGCGCGGCGGCCAGCAGCCGCGCGGAACGGGATCGGGGTCGGTCGGGGCCCTTCATGGATTCACCTCCGGGTTGACATGGACCAGCTACCGCCGTGGGAACACCTGACTACGTGATGCG
>DATING010001304.1:0-3540 GCA_035474555.1 Longimicrobium sp.
CTGGTCGCTGGGGGTGAGCTGCACGTCCGTGATCACCCCCTCCACCAGCGGCTCCGGCATCGCGCCGAAGAGCACGCCCAGGCTCACGCGCTTCATCAACCCCACGGTGTCGAGCAGCGAGTAGTCCAGCACCGTGTCGCGCGCGAGGCGAAAGGTGAGCTGAAAGCCGTCGCCCTGGGCGCCGCCGGACTGCACGGAGGCGGACGACAGCGCGGCCATCACCTCGCGAGGCACGGGGAGGGGGATGGTCTCCCCCACCCACAGCTGCAGGCGGATGCCCAGCTCGGCGCCCAGCACGTCAGGGCGCCACGCCGGAGGGGAGCGCCACGCGCACGCGCCGGCCGGGCTCCTCCACCAGCGCGTCCGGGCGCAGGGCGCGGTTGGCATCGGCCACGCGCCAGAACTGCGCGGGGTCGCCCAGGTGCCGCGCCGTCACGTGGTCCAGCCGCTCGCCCTGCGTCACCAGGTGCTCCACGAGCGTGGCCCCCTCGTCCGGGTGCGGGACGAAGCGGCGGCGCACGTAGCGCACGGAGCGGCCTTCCCCGTCCGGCTCCGGCAGGTGGAACTCGGCCGTGGGGAGGCCGGCGTAGCGGCTGGTGGAATCGAACATCGCCATCCCCTAGAGGCTCAGGTTGAACGAGGCACTGGCCCCGAGCTGCGCGGCACCGGCCACGCCGGAAATCGATCCCATCACCTCCTTGGCCACCTGGTGCGCCATGAACAGGGCGCCGCCCACGCTCGTCATCCCCAGGTCCTGGTAGGTGAGCACGCGCATCCCCAGCCCCACCTTGGCGCGGATGGGGTTCAGCAGGGGATCGAACGCTTCTTCCTCGATGGACAGCTCCGTGATGCGCACGGGGAGCACGCGGCCCACGCCCCACGCGAACAGGGTCAGCGGCGCCTCGGCGGGGACGATCTCGATCACCCCCAGGTGGGCCAGCACCTCGTTGGCGATGGCCAGCCCGGCGCTGGGATACAGCAGCAGCTCCAGCTGGGCGAGCGCGGGGTGGATGCCGGCCACGGTGGTGATGGGGTTGGCCGCCTCCATCCCGTCCGTCGCGTCGAGCTCGATGGACAGGTTGATGGTCTCCTGCGGGGGACCCTTGAGGCGCAGCGCCTCGCCCGCGGCCCCGTCGTTGCCCGCCGCGCTGGCCTGCAGCCGGCGGGTAAGGGTGTCGGGGTTGTACTGGAAGGCGATCACGCTGGGCACGGGCACCCCCGCCGGGATGGCGATGATGGCTCCCTTGAGCAGGCGCGGCGCGCGCGGATAGGCGGTCATGGCGTGGCTCCGGGCGCGGGGCGCCGCAGGGTCGGGAAAGGGGGCCGGCGGGTCACCAGAGCACCTGGTCTTCCGCGGACCGGTACAGCCCGGGGTCCAGCTCGCCCCCGGGGGACAGCGGCACGATGCCGCGGCAGCGCACGGGCTCCAGCGACCCCCCGGCAAAGGGCTGGAGCATTCCCACCAGCAGCCCGCGGCCCGCGTACAGGTGCTCGTGCACGTAGCCGCGCTGTGAGCGCACCTCGTGCGGCAGGATGGCGTCCGGATCGCCCAGGGCCTGGACCGTCTCCGCGGACGGGGGGGCCAGCGCTTCCAGCATCACCACCGTCCCCGCGCGATGGTACGCCGCCACCCCGCCGCTGGGGGTGGCCGCGGGAAAGGTGGCGCGCAGGGCGGGCTCCCACCCCAGCACCACCGGCTCCCACGCCGCCCCCGCGCCGCCCAGCGCGGCTTCCACGTCCGCGGGGGAGAGCGACGGCAGCCCCGGCCAGCGCGCCAGGTCCAGCGCCAGGAATGCGTCCAGCGCCGCGCGCGCCGGCCCGCTCACAACCCCACCAGGTTCAGGGCGCCCAGGAAGTAGGCGGCGCGGAAGTTCGCGGCCCCGGCACGGGTCTGCACCTCCAGGGCGTCGATCCCGTCCTGTTCGTAGCCCAGGCTGGTCGGGGGGATGGGCGAGCAGGGCGAGGATGCCACGCCGCCCTCCAGCCGGGTCTGCAGCGCCGGATCGGTCGCGGCCCGCCTGCGCACCTCGTTGTACAGCTCCACGGCCAGCACCTCCGTGAACCCCTCGCGCACCAGCTGGTCGGCGGGGATGGTGCCCGCGCGGGCGCGCAGCCGCGGGTGCGCCAGCACGTGCACCAGCTCGTGGCACACCGTCTTGAGGGTGCGCCACCGCAGTGCGCACTCGGGGACGCTGCGCATCTCGGTGGAGATGCCCACGTCGTTGGTGGCGGGCGAGGTGCGGCCGGTGTGCCGGATGAGCCGGTCCAGCACCGGCTGCACGGCGGGGTCGTTGGCCATGGACGTCATCAGGGTCTCCAGGGCCGCGCGGTCGGCGGGGACGCTGCTGTCGTAGGTGACCTGCGCAAAGATGGAAGGGCCGGACGTGCGGTCGTTGCCCACCATCTTGGCGCGGTTGGTCAGGTACGACACACGCAGATCGTGCGTGACGGGGGCGGGCGCGGGAGGGACTGCGGGCGTGGTGGACGTCGCGGGCGTGCCGGGCGTGGTGGTCACGCTGTAGATCTGGTTCGCGTAGTTCCACCCCGTGGCGAACGGCGTGGCCGAGGCGCGCGAGGCGTGCGGCGCGAAGAAGTCCCGGGCGATGGCCTGGATCTCCGTGGCCGCGGCCTGGATGGGCGCCAGGGGGACCGCGACGGTGGAGGGCCAGTTGGCCGGGTCTCTCGCCTGCAGGAACGTGGTGAGCGCCGGCCGCAGCAGGGTGTCCAGGAGCGCCACGTTCAGCGTGCTGCCGGGGGGCGTGGCCGAGGGCGGATTGTACAGCACGTTCAGCCGGGCCTGGTCCGCCGCGGCGGGCGCGGTCAGGCCCGTGGTCAGCGCCACCTCCCACCACCCCGACACCCGCAGCACCTCCTCCGAGAACGGCTGGAAGGCGGAGGGGACCAGGGCGGACGACGGGGCGGCGCCGATCAGGCGCTGCACGGCCTGCACGCGATCCAGCGCGCCGTGCACGGCCGTGGTGTTGTCGATGAGCACGTCCAGCGCGTACATCAGCCATACCTGCTGCGGCTGCGTCAAGGCGCTGATGGCCGCGTCGGTGGCGGGGGCGGGAGCCGCGCCGGTAAAGGCGGCGTACTGCACCAGCAGCTGCGCCTGCGCACCCCCGGACCCGACGTTCACGAGGTTGCCGTAGTCGATCTGCACCCGCACGCCGCCCACGTCGTAGTAGGCGCGGCGCAGGCGGCGCACGCCCGTGGCGGCGCGGAGGGCCGGCGCCGTGCCCCCGGCCAGCACCGCGTCCGCCGCGCGCTCCGCCTCCCGCTCCGCCGGGTCGTCCACCGCGCCGACTTCCAGCTTCTGCTGGAGCGAGGCGGACGATCCGCGCTGCTGGACCACGTGCGCCAGCTCGTGGGCGATGAGCCGCCGTCCCTGCGCCGAGCCCGGCGCGTACCGTCCCGCGCCGAACACCACGTCCCGGCCGACGGCGTACGCGTGGGCCCCGACGGCCCGCGCGGACTCCCCCGCCCTCGCGTCCGCGTGCACCCGCACGTCCGCGAAGGAGTGGCGGAAGCGCGGCTCCA
>DATING010001305.1:0-15020 GCA_035474555.1 Longimicrobium sp.
GACGGGGAGCGCGCCGCGGCGGCGCTGGACGCGCGGGCCCGCGACCGCGTGGTCACGGGCGTGGCGCCGGACACGGCGCAGTCCGTCGCCTTCCTCTTCCCCGGCCTCGGCAGCCACTACGCGGGGATGGGGCGCGGGCTGTACGAGACGGAGCCCGTCTTCCGTGAGACGGTGGACCGTTGCGCGGAGATCCTGCGCCCGCACCTGGGGCTGGACATCCGCGACGTCCTGTATCCCGCCGACCTCCCCCCGGAGCAGGAGGAGGAAGAGGCGGCGACCACCATCGACCTGCGCGCCATGCTGGGCCGCGCGGCCGAGGAAGAGCGCGATCCCGGCGAGGGATTAAATGCCACGAAGATGGCGCAGCCGGCGCTGTTCGTCACCGAGTACGCGCTGGCGCAGCTGTGGATGAGCTGGGGCGTGCGCCCGGCGGCCATGATAGGCCACTCGCTCGGCGAGTACGTGGCGGCGACGATCGCCGGCGTGTGGTCGCTGGAGGACGGGCTGCGGCTGGCCGCGGAGCGCGCGCGGCTCATCGAGGCGCAGCCGCCGGGGGGGATGATGGGCGTCGTCCTTCCCGAGGAGGAGGCGCGGGGGCTGCTGCGCGACGGCCTGTGCATCGGCGCCCTGAACGGGCCCCAGATCAGCGTGCTCTCCGGCCCGGCGGCGGTCCTGGACGCGCTGCAGGCGGAGGTGGCGGCGCGGGGGATGGTGCACCGCCGGCTCCCCGTCCGCCACGCCTTTCACTCCACCATGATGGAGCCCGTGGCCGAGGGGCTGGCGGCGCTGCTGCGGGGCATCCAGCTGCACGCGCCGCGCATCCCCTTCGCCTCCAACGTCACGGGCGACTGGATCCGGGACGAGGAGGCCACCGATCCCACGTACTGGACGCGCCACCTGTGCGGCACCGTCCGTTTCTCGGAGGGGATCACGGCGCTGGCGGCGGGGGGCACGCGGGTGCTGCTGGAGGTGGGCCCCGGCCACGCGCTGCGGATGCTCTCGGCCCAGCTCCCCGTCTGGGGCGACACCCATCCCACCTTCGTGGCGTCGCTGCGGCACGGCTACGAGCGCCATCCGGACGTGGCGCACGTGCTGGGCGCGGCGGGGCGGCTGTGGGCGGCGGGCGCGCCCGTGGACTGGGAGGCCGTGCACGCCCACGAGCGGCTGCGGCGCGTCCCCGTCCCCGCGTACCCGTTCGAGCGGATGCGCTACTGGATCGAGCGGCGCGCGGGCACGGCGCTGAACGTCCGGGGCGGCGACCCGCTGGCCCGCAGGGAGAACCCGGCGGACTGGCTGTACGTCCCCACCTGGAACCGCGCCCCGCTCCCCGCGCCCGCCGCGTCCGCGGAAGAGGCGGAGTCGTGGCTGGTGCTGGCGGACGCGGCGGGGGTCGGCACCCGGCTGGCGGCGCGGCTGCGGGCGCGGGGGCACACCGTCGTCCTCGCCCGCGCGGGGGAGGGATTCGGCCCGGACGGGGACGGGTGGACCGTGCGCCCCGGCTCCGCGGACGACCTCCAGCGGCTGCGTGATGAACTGGACGGGCAGGGGATCCGTCCCCGCCGCGTCGTCCAGCTGTGGGGGGTGGATGCGGACGGGCCCGATGCGCTGGACCGGGCCGATGCGGCGGACGCGGCGGATGCCTTCGCCCGGGCGCACGCGCGGGGATACGCGACCGTGGCCGCCGTGGCGCGCGTCTTCGCGGGGGAGCGGACGGACGGACCCTTCCGCCTCCTCGTGGCGACGGAGGGCGTGCGCGACGTCTCCGGGTCCGAGGGTGTCCGCCCGGAGCGCGCGACGGTGCTGGGCGCGTGCCTGGCCCTGCCGCACGAGCATCCGCACGCCCGCTGCGGCACCGTGGACGTCCGCTGGATCCCCGGCGGGGAGGACGCGCTCGCGGAGCAGCTGCTGGCGGAAGCCGTAGTGCAGGGGATGGATGGGGCGGACGGGGCGGAAGGGTCCGTCGCCCTGCGCGGGCGGCTGCGCTACGCGCGCGGCTGGCAGGCCGTGCGTGCGCCGGAGGCGTCCGCGTCGCGGCCGGGCGGCGCCTGGCTCTTCGCCGGCCTGCCGCGCGCGGGGGACGACGTGCTGGTGGAGCACCTGGCGCAGTCGCCGGGCGCGCGCATCGCCGTGGTGGCGGACCCCGGGTTCCCGGAGCCGGACGCGTGGGACGCCCGCCTGTCCTCCGCCCCCGGGGACGACCCCGTGGCGATGATCATCCGCGGCTTGCGCGCGGCGGAGGCGCGCGGGGCCCGGACGCTCCTGCTGCGGGCGAACCCGGAGGACGCCGCGGCCCTGCGCGGGGCGGTGGAAGCGGCGCGGGACGCGTTCGGCGGCTTGAACGGCGTGGTCTACACGCAGCGGCTGACCGCGGGGGCGGAGCACGCGTCGCTGGCGGAGGCCGCGCCGGGGGACGTGGGCGCGGCGCTGGGCCGGGTGGCCGGCGACCTGGCGGCGCTGGAGGCGGCGACGGCCGGCATCGGGCTGGACGCCGTCCTCCTGCAGAACTCCAACCTGTCCGTCTTCGGGGGGCCGCGGCTGGCGGCGCCCACGGCGGCCGGCCTGCTGATGGCGGCCTGGGCGGCCCGGCAGGCGGCGCGAGGCGGGGCACCGTGGACGAGCGTGGACTGGGACCGCTGGCTGCCGGAGGAGGACGAGACGGCCCCGCGGACGCCGTTCACGGAGCGCGCCATCGTGGGCGGCGAGGGCGCACGCGTCTTTGCGCACGCGGCGGCGCTGGCGGGGGAGCCCCGCGTCGTCGTCTCCACGCACGACCTGGAGGCGCGCATCGCGCAGCTCCGCGCGCCCCGCGGCGCCCCCGCGCGCACGGAGGAGGCGGGGGACGGGGCGCAGCACCCGCGGCCGGAGCTGCGGAGCGAGTACCACCCGCCCACGAACCCGGCGGAGGAGGTGCTCGTGGAGTTCTGGCGGGAGCTCACGGGCATCCGGGAGATCGGCATCCGCGACGACTTCTTCGCGCTGGGGGGCAACTCGCTCCTGGGGATGCAGCTGCTGGCCCGCGTGCGCGACGCCTTCGAGGTGGACCTGCCCCTGCGCGCGGTGTTCGAGGCGCCCACCGTGGCCGCGCTGGCCGTGCTCATCGACGAGGCCATCATCCTGGAGCTGGAAGCGATGGACGAGGACGAGGCGCTGGTGCTGGCCGGCGGGACCGCCGCGTGAGCCGCCCCATCCACTCCCGCGGAGAATGACGATGCCCCCGGAGCCCACCACCCGGCCCGCCCCCGCGCTGTCCCCCGCCAAGCTCGCCCTGCGCGAGGCGCGGCTGCGGGGGGCGAGCCGTGCCGCGCCCATCCCCCGCCGCCCCGCCGGCGAGGACGCGCCGCTCTCGTTCGCCCAGGAGCGGCTGTGGTTCCTGGACCGGCTGCAGCCCGGATTGACGGCGTACAACCTGGGGAACGGGCTGCGCTTCGCCGGCGGCGTGGACGAGGGGGCGCTGCGGCGTGCCCTGGGCGAGGTGGCGCGCCGGCACGAGGCGCTGCGCACCACCTTTCGCGAGATCCACGGCACCCCCGTGCAGGTGGTGCATCCCCCCGCGGAGGTCCCGCTCCCCGTGGACGACCTGTCCGGGCTGCAGGGGGAGGAGGCGGAGGAGGCCGTCCGCCGCCTGGCCGCGGACGAGACGGCGCGCCCCTTCGACCTGGCGGCGGGGCCCCTGTGGCGGGCGCGGCTGCTGCGGCTGGCGGGGAACGAGCACGTGCTGCTGCTGTGCGTGCACCACATCGTCAGCGACGGGTGGAGCATGGGCGTGCTCAGCCGCGAGCTGATGGCGCTGTACGGGGCCTTTGCCGCCGGGCGCCCGTCGCCGCTCCCCGAGCTCCCCGTGCAGTACGCGGACTTCGCGCGGTGGCAGCGCGAGCAGCTGCAGGGCGAGGGGCTGGAGACGCAGCTGGCGTTCTGGAAGCGGCTGCTCGCGGGGATGCCGGAGCTGCTGGAGCTGCCGACGGACTTTCCGCGCCCCGCCGTGCAGACGTACCGCGGCGCCCGCGAGGGGTTCGTGCTGGAGGGCGAGCTGGTGCAGCGGCTGGAGGCGCTGGCGCACGCGGAAGGCGCCTCGCTCTTCATGGTGCTGCTGGCCGCCTACCAGGTATTGCTGTCCCGGCACGCGGGGACGGACGACGTGGTGGTGGGCAGCCCCATCGCGGGGCGGGTGCGCCGGGAAACGGAGCCCCTGGTGGGATCGTTCGCCAACACGCTGGTGCTGCGGACGGACCTGTCCGGCGACCCCACCTTTCGCGAGGTGGTGCGGCGCGTCCGGGACGTCACCCTGGGCGTGTACGAGCACCAGGCCATGCCCTTCGAAAAGCTGGTGGCCGAGCTGCGGCCGGAGCGCAGCCTGAGCCACTCGCCCCTGTGCCAGGCGGGGTTCATCCTGCTGAACCTTGGGACGCCCGGCGCGCCGGGCGCTACCGGCGCCACGGGCGACGAAGGTCTGCGGGCGGTGGAGATGGACGGGGGGAGCGCGCTCTTCGACCTGAACCTGGTGCTGAACGGGCATTCCGGGGGGATGCGGGGCCACCTGGAGTACCGCTCGGACCTGTTCACGCCGGCGACCATCCGCCGCACGGCGGAGCAGCTGCGCCGGGTGATGGAGCAGGTGGCCGCGGACGCGGACGTTCGCCTGGGCGCGCTGGACCTGCTGGCTCCGGACGAGCGGGCGTGGGTGGTGGATGCGTGGAACCGCACGGAGGCGCCCCTCGCCGCCGAGCGCCGTATCCACCGCCTGTTCGAGGCCCAGGCCGCGCGGACGCCGGATGCCGTCGCCGTCGTCTTCCGCGACCAGTCGCTCACCTACGCGGAGCTGGACGCGCGGGCGGAGGCGCTGGCCGGCCGTCTCGTGCGGCTGGGCGCCGGGCCGGAGACGCGGGTGGCCCTCTGCCTGGCGCGCTCCACCACGATGGTGGAGGCGATGCTGGCCGTGCTCAAGGCGGGCGCGGCCTACGTGCCCCTGGAGCCGTCCGATCCCGCGGACCGGCTCGCCTTCGCGCTGCGGGACTGCGGCGCGGCGTTGCTGGTGACGGAAACCGGTCTGCGCGGGCGCTTCCCGGTGGTCGATGCGAAGATCGTGGTCGCGGACGATCCGGCGGCGGATCCCGCGGGGGACGCCGCGGTGGACTCGGCCCGGGTGCGGCGGGAGGCGGACGCGGACAACGCGGCGTACGTCATCTACACCTCCGGGTCCACGGGAAAGCCCAAGGGCGTGGTGGTACCCCACGGCAACGCGGCCGCCCTGTTCGCGGGGATGGACGCGCGCATCGGGGGGACGATCCCGGGGACGTGGCTGGCGCAGGCGCGCATCGGCTTCGACATGCACGTGATGGAGCTGCTGTGGACGCTCGTGCGCGGGTTCCGCGTCGTCATCCAGCCGGAGCTGGGGGTGGCGCACGAGGACGAGGCCATCGGCCAGCAGATCCGCCGGCACGGCATCACCCACCTGCAGTGCACCCCCTCGCTCGCGGCGATGGTGATCGCGGAAAGCGGCGTGGAGGCGCTGGGGAGCCTCCAGTGCCTGCTGCTGGGCGGCGAGACGCTGCCGGCGGAGCTGGCGGCCCAGGTCCGCGCCGTGCTCCCGGACGGGCTCGTCAACGTGTATGGACCAACGGAGACGACGGTCTGGTCCACCACGCACGCGGTGGACGCGGACGGTCCCGTGCCCGTCGGCCGGCCCATCGCGAACACGCGGGTGTACGTGCTGCACGACGGGCTGCGTCCCCAGCCCGTGGGGCTGCCGGGCGAGCTGTACATCGGGGGCGCGGGGGTGGCGCGCGGCTACCTGGGGCGCGCCGCGCTGACGGCGGAGCGCTTCGTCCCCGATCCCTTCGCGGGCGGGGGCGCCCGGCTGTACCGCACGGGGGACCGGGCGCGGTGGCGGGCGGACGGCGTGCTGGAGTACGGGGGCCGGCTGGACCACCAGGTGAAGATCCGCGGCTTCCGCATCGAGCCGGGGGAGGTGGAGGCGGTGCTGCGCCGGCACCCGGGCGTGCGCGACTGCGCCGTCCTCGTGCGCGAGGACGTCCCCGGCGACCCGCGGCTGGTGGCGTACGTGGCCGGCGACGCGGAGCAGGACGAGTTCCGCGCACACCTGCGCCGCGGCCTGCCGGAGTACATGGTGCCGTCCGCGTTCGTCCCCGTGGACGCGCTCCCCCTGACGCCGAACGGCAAGCTGGACCGGCGGGCCCTTCCCGCGCCGGCGTACGTGGACGTGCGGGAGCGCTACGTGGCCCCGCGCACGGACGCGGAGACGGCGATGGCGGCGATCTGGGCGGAGGTGCTGGGGCGGGAGCAGGTGGGGGTGCACGACAACTTCTTCGCCCTGGGCGGCCACTCGCTGCTGGCCATGCGCATCATCTCGCGGGTGCGGGCGGAATTGGGGGTGGAGCTGGCCGTGCGCGTGCTGTTCGAGAGCCCCACGGTGGC
Organism: Longimicrobium sp.; assembly: GCA_035474555.1. GTDB lineage: Bacteria > Gemmatimonadota > Gemmatimonadetes > Longimicrobiales > Longimicrobiaceae > Longimicrobium. Next base: position 6,433 of record DATING010001305.1, read on the forward strand.
GGGCGCTGCGGAGCAGGTGGAGGCGCTCGCCGCGGCGGACGCGGAGCCCCTGGCCGGGCTGACGGACGAGGACCTGGACGCGGCTCTGTCCGTCGCCGGGGAGGTGGAGGACCTGTATCCACTGGCCCCGCAGCAGGAGGAGATGCTGCGCCACGTGCTGTCCGGCCGCGCGGGGCACATCGACCAGGTGCAGTCGGTCCAGCGGCTGGAGGGTCCCCTGGACGCGGGGCTGCTGCGGCAGGTGTGGGCGGAGGTGGTCGCCCGGCACGCGACGCTGCGCACGTCGTTCCTGTGGGACGGGCTGCGGCGCCCCCTGCAGCGCGTCGCGATGGAGACCGAGCTGCCGTGGCGGGTGGAGGACTGGCGGGGGATGCCGGCCACGGAGCAGGAGGCTGCCCTGGAGCGGTACCTGGCGGAGGACCGTGCCCATCCCCTGGCGCTGGACGAGCCGCCGCTGCTGCGGTACGCGCTGTTCCGCGTGGGCGACGAGGCACACTGGCTGGCCTGGACCCATCCCCCGCTGCTGCTGGACGGCGGGTCCAGGATGCTGGTCCAGGGCGAGGTGTCCCGGCTGTACGCGGCGCGGGCCGCGGGGCGGGACCTGGCGCCGGGGAACGCACCGCCGTACCGCGACCACGTGGCCTGGCTGGCCCGGCAGGACGGGGTGGCGGCCGCGCGCTACTGGCAGGAGGCGCTCGCGGGCTTCGGCGGCGCCACGCCCCTGGGCGCGGACCGCGCGCCCGGCGGCGTGCGGCACGCGGAGGCCGTGCGCCGGGGGCCGGACGGGTACGCGGAGCGCCTGGCGGATGCCGCGCGGCGCATGCGGGTTGTGCCCGGCACGCTGCTGCAGGGGGCCTGGGCGCTGCTCCTTGCCCGCCGCGGCGGCGTGGACGACGTGGTGTTCGGCAGCACGGGCGGAGGGCGGCCGGCTGCGCTCGGGGGGGTGGAGGAGATGGTGGGGCCCTTCACCACCACGCTCCCCCTGCGGGTGCGGGTGCCCGGGGACGCGCGGCTGGGCGTGTGGCTGGCGGAGCTTCAGCGCACCCAGCTGCGGATGGCCGAGTTCGAGCACGCGCCGCTGGAGCGGGTGCGGCAGTGGAGCGGGATCCCGGACGGCGCGCCGCTCTTCGAGAGCACGTTCCAGTTCGAGAACCATCCCGTGCGGCACGCCGGGAACGCGGGGCCGGTGCGGATGGACGAGGTGCGCGTGGTCTCCTGGACGCCGTATCCGCTGTCCCTCGTCGTCCGGTCCGGGACGCCGTTCGAGCTCGTGCTCAAATACGACGAGAACCGGTTCGACGGGGCGACCGTCGAAGGGATGCTGGATCAGCTCGGCATCCTGCTGGACCAGATGTGCGGCAATCCCGACGTCCCCCTCGCGGAGCTGGGGATGGCCGGCACCTGACGTCGAGCAGAAAAGACGGCCTCACGCAGGAGAAACGGAGGGAACGGAGAACTGCATCGCAGGGACTCCGTTGCCTCCGTTTCTTCATCCTGGGCACAGTCCGTTGCCGGATCGGAGATACGATTTGCTCTCCTCAGCCGGCTCGCATCGCCTCACCTGACCTCATACCGGATCGCTCAATTGATTGTGCACGGGAGTTCTGCTGCTGCCGCACAGGGACCGACCTGTTCCCCGTGGCCTCTTTCCCCCTGTGTGAGGCCTTCTTTGAAATCACGAATGCACAATCGATCAGAGAATCGGGTATCAGATCCTCATCCCGGTTCCTCCGATCTCTAGAACGGAAGAAACGACTCAACGCAGAGTACGCGGAGTTGAAAAGAGAGTGCGCAGAGTAAAACCGCGTTGTTCTCTGCGAACTCTCTTTTGGTCTCTGCGAACCTTGCGTTGAAATGCCTTGCCGGAGTGCACACCGAATCCTGGGAAACGGTCTCACCTCCACACTAACGCACTAACGCACTAACGCACTAACGCACGTCACAGGCACGGCGCGTTCAGCGGGGGCACGGGCCGGTCCACCACCGGGCGCGCGGCGCGGTGGCTGAGGTCGAAGGCGATGTCGCCGATCAGCCGGGTGACGCGGGCCATCTTGTCGTAGTCGATCAGCGCCACCTCGTCATCCACCGTGTGGTACTGCGGGTGCAGGCCGGTGGTGAAGAAGGTGACCGGGATGCCGAAGCGCGCGTAGTTGTAGTGGTCGCTGCGGCAGTACAGGCGCTCCGGGTGGTTGGGCGCATCCAGCGCGTAATCCAGCCAGAACGGCTTGGGCTGTGATGCGTTCACCGCCTCCACGATGCCGCCCAGCTCCGTGGACAGCCGCCGAGACCCCACCAGGAACAGCGAGTCCGCCGCGTTGCGGCCGATCATGTCCATGTTGAGCTGCGCCACGATGCTGTCGCGCGGCACCGTCGGGTTCTGGGTGAACGAGGCCGAGCCCAGCAGCCCTTTCTCCTCCGCCGTGTGCCATACGAAGAGCACCGAGCGCGCCGGGCGCTCGGTCGCGGGCATGGCCGCCATCCGCTCGGCGATCTCCAGCAGGGCCACGGTGCCGCTGCCGTCATCGTCCGCCCCGTTGAAGATGGAATCGCCCCCCACGGCCTCGCCCACGCCATCGTGGTCGTGGTGCGCGCCGAGGGCCACGTACTGCCCCGCGCGCGCCGGGTCGCCGCCGGGGAGCACGGCCACGATGTTGGAGGCCTGGATGGGCGACGCCGTCCGCCGCACGTCCCAGCGGAACACGCCCAGGTCCGGCATGGGGCGCGCGCCCTCCAGCGGCCGGCCGATGAGCCGCTCCGCGGCGCCGGGCTCCATCAGGAACAGCATGGGCGCCGTCCCCGCCGCGCCCGCGGCCACCGGCACGCCGATGGACCCGTTGCGGACCGCGCGCCCGCCGAACTCCCAGAAGTCCGCCAGGTCGCCTTCCGCCACCAGGATCACCGCCTGCAGGGGCGAGCCCTGGCTCAGCAGCGCCTGGGGGTCGAAGCGGGGGCGCGACGCCGCGTTGGAGCCCGGCGCCGCCCCAAAGCGCAGGATGAGCACGTTGCCGTTCAGCTGCTCCGGCGACAGGTCCACGTCGGGGTTCACGGCCGGGTCAACGATGTAGCCGCCGTACATCAAGCGCCCCTGCCCCTGCGGCCGGCCGCCGGACGGCAGCCCCTCGCCCAGGTCGCTCACGGGGATGATCTCCGCCGGCCCCAGCGCGTTGCCGTCCAGCGACGCGTCGAAGCGGACGTCCGTGCGCACCAGGTCCACGCGGTCCAGGAAGGTGCCGTCGTCCCCTGCCGGGCGCAGGCCCAGCCGCTGCAGCTCGCGGACGATGTAGTCCGTCGCGCGCTGCATCCCCGGCGTGCCCACCTCGCGCCCCTGCATGCTGTCGTGCGCCACCACCTGCAGGCGCTCGCGCATGTCCGCCGGGGTGATGCCGGCCTCCGTGGTAGCCGGACCCGGCGCCGGCATCGCCGCGGCGGCCGCGGCCGGTGCCATGCCGCGATTGGCCGCCGGTGCCGAGGCCGGACGCGCCGCGCCCGAGCACGCCGCCAGCGCCACGGCCAGGAGCGACGCCGCGGCGGGAACGATGATTCTGCTGCTCACCATGTGCCTCGTACGGAAAGTAACAAAGTGCCTGGTGCCTAGTGACAAGTGCCTAGTACCTGGCACTTGGTACTAGGCACTTGTCACTTGTCACTCTTCAGTTCCTCACGGCCGCGTCCACACGTTGTTGTCGCGCGCCGTGTCGGGGAACGCGTTCTCCGCGTCGATCTCCACGCGGATGATGGGCGACGCCGCGGACGGGAGGGTGACCGTGGCCGTCTTGCGGCCCTCCAGCCACGTCTCCACCGGCACCTCCAGCCCCTGCGTGGTGCCGTCCTGGTGCGTGATGGTCAGCCGCGCCGGCATGGGCGCCAGGCCGCGGTCCTCTACCACGATGGTGGCGCCGCCGGGGCCCTCCGTCACGCTGGTGATCGCCTGGTCCAGCGTCCACGTCTCGTAGAACCAGGTGCGCCAGAACCAGTCCAGCTCCTGCCCCGAGACCTCCTCCACCGTGTTGAAGAAGTCCCACGGGTAGGGGTGCTTCCACGCCCAGCGCTGCAGGAACGTGCGCCACGCGCGGGTAAAGGTCTCATCGCCCAGCAGCGCGCGCAGGGAAGCGAAGTTCGTGGACGGCTTGGGATACGAGGCCGTGCCGTACGCCGCGCCGCTGTAATGGAAGTCGCTGCGGCGCATGATCTCGCCCTCGTTCCCCGTGCGGGCCAGGTTCAGGTATCCCTGGCGGTCCGACAGCTCCGGCATGCTGCCGGGGAACGTGTCGCGCATGGCCTGCGCCTCGTGGAACGTCGTCATCCCCTCGTCCAGCCACGAGAAGCGGCGCTCGTCCACGCTCACGATCAGCGGCACCCACATGTGCGCCAGCTCGTGCGCCGTCACGCTGTACAGGGCCGTGTCGTTGGCCGCCGTGTAGTTGCTGATGAGCGTCATCATGGGGTACTCCATCCCCCCGCCGATGATGTCCTCGCCCTCCACCGACGTCATGTGCGGCCACGGGTAGGGAATGCCTGTGTACTCCGACAGGAAGGTGATGGAGTGCTGCCCGAACGCCACCTCGTTGCGCCAGCGGGGCGCGCTCGTGCGCCAGAACGCGTGGATCTGCGTGTAGTCCGTGCGCCCGTCGCCGTCCCGGTCGCCCACGGACGTGCGGGCCGCGTCCCAGTGCGAGGCGCGCGTCAGGCTGAAGGCGTGGTCGCGCACGCTGTCCGCCCGAAAGCGCCAGGCCACGATGCCGTTGCTCCCCGCCGGCGTGACCCGTCCGAAGTCCGCCGGGGTGACCACGTTCACCACCTGGTCGCTGGCGATCGCCTGCCGGTAGCGCTGCAGGATGGTGGGCGCGAGCGTCTGCTCCGGGTTCTGCAGCGTGCCCGTGGCAAAGGCGATCCACTGCGCCGGCGCCTCGACGGTCACGTCGTAGCTGCCGAAGTCCGCGTAGAACTCCGCCGTGCCGCGAAACGGGTCCGGGTGCCAGCCCAGCACGTCGTCGTACACCGCCATGGCGGGATACCAGTAGGCAAAGAACATCAGGTCGTCGCCGCTCCATCCCATCCGCCCGCCGGCGCCCTGCTGCGGCACCGTGTAGGCGAAGTCGATGGCGAGCTGCACCGTCTGCCCGGCGGGGATGGGGGCGGGGGGCGTAACGACCATGCGCGTGCCGTTGATGGCGTAGCGCGCGCCGCTGCCGCCGCGCTTCTCCAGCGCCTGCCCGCCCAGGGCCACGCGCGTGACCTCCACGCCGCCGGTGACCTCCGCCGCCTCGTTGCGCACCACGCCCGGCGCGTGGTGGTTGAGCGTGAGGTCCACCTGCAGCGTGTTGAGCGCGTTGGGCGAGTTGTTGGTGTACGTGATGGTCTCGCTCCCCTCCAGCCGCTTGCGGGCGGGATTGACCCGGGCGCGGATGGCGTAGTCCGCGCGGTTCTGCCAGTAGCGCGCGCCCGGGGCCCCCGCGGCCGTGCGGGTGCCGGCGGCGACGGCGCGCTGGTAGTCGGCCGGCGGCGTGACGGGGTAGGGGATGGGCCGCTCGATGCGGACGGGCGCCGGCAGGGGCGCGGGTCCGGTCGAAGGCTGTGCGCCGCATCCCGCCAGCAGGGCGGCCGCGAAAAGCGCTGGAGACCAACGCGTCATCTCTGTATCTCCGGGTGATAAGGTTGGCGGGCAATCTGGGGTGCGCGTGCGCGGGCCGGCAAGGATGCGGCCCGGCGGGGGCCCTCCCGGGGCCTCCCCGGCCTCGCCTAGGCTCGTCCACCCCCTTCCGCAAACTGCGCGGGAGGGGGTGGATCCTTCGACGGGTTTTCCGGCGCGCAGCGGAGATCGTGCCCATGCAAGCGGTTGGGGCCTCGTTCCGCTGAAGCCGTCCACCCGGGTGGCGGTGCGTCTTTCGGAGCGCGTTGCTGCTTGTCTTCTTTCGTGCACGCTTTCATCTTGGGCGCAGTCTGCGGAGTCACTGCAACTTTCCTTCGCTTGTGAGCCCCTTCATGCGCTTGACGACCACGTCCGCCTGGATCACCGCCCTGCTCGTCATCTGCCTGCCGCACGCCTCGTCCGCGCAGCAGCCGATCCTCATCCGGGGATTCGAGGAGGTCGCCGAGACCGAGTTTACGATCGACCTGGAAGAGGCCTGGTCATACGCCGCCCGATACCACTTCGGGGAATCGGAGGGGGAATCCAACCTGAGCCTCGAGGTGGACGGGGACCGCGTAACGGGGACCCTGGACTATGGAGAAGTCCAGGACGACACGGCGTGGGTCATCAAACAGGTCCGTTTCGAAGGCCGGATTGAGGGCGCCATGCTGATCGCACCGGGATGGAGCGGCGTTTTCGTCCGGTGGAAGGACGAGCGGGGACTGGTGCTTTTCCGTACCCCGAGCCCCTTCATCCAGGGTACCCAGTATGGTTCTCGGATCGAACGCTAGCCCGGAACGTCACGGCCGGATGTCCGCCGGCAGGAAAAAGCCTGCAACCGCCGAAGCAGTTGCAGGCTGTCCCCTGTAACCTGTCCCCTGTAACCCGCAGTTCAGTCCCCCGCAGTTCAGTCCACCGCCCCGAACGCCAGCGCCGCGTTGATCCCCCCGAACCCGAAGCTGTTCGACACGATCCGCCGCACGGGCCCGTCCAGCCCCTCGCCCGTCACGTAGTCCAGGTCGCACCCCTCGCCGGCGGATTCCAGGTTCAGCGTGGGCGGCACCCAGCCGCGCTGGATGCTGAGCGCGCTGATCGCCGCCTCGATGGCGCCCGTGGCGCCCAGGCAGTGCGCGTGGTAGCCCTTGGTGCCGCTCACCTTGAGGCCGTCCGCGTGCTCGCCGAAAACGTCGCGGATCACCTTGCTTTCCGTGCTGTCGTTCAGCGGCGTGGAGCTGGCGTGGGCGTTGATCACGTCCACGTCCTCCAGCCGGACGCCGCCCGTGCGCATGGCCGTCCGCATGGCGCGCGCGGCCTGCTGGCCATCCGGACGCGGCGCCGTCATGTGATGCGCGTCGTTGGACGTGCCGTATCCCAGCACCTCGGCGTAGATGCGGGCGCCGCGGGCCTTTGCGCGCTCCATCTCCTCCAGCACCAGCACGGCCGCGCCCTCGCCCATCACGAACCCGTCGCGCCCGGCGTCGAACGGGCGCGAGGCGTGCTCCGGGTCGTCGTTGCGCGTGGACATGGCGCGGATGATGGCGAACGCGCCGTAGCACAGCGGCGCCAGCGGGGCCTCCACGCCCCCGGCCAGCACCACGTCCGCCTCGCCCGTGCGGATGGCCCGCCACGCGTCGCCAATGGCGATGGCGCCGGACGCGCAGCTCATCCCGTTGGTGGAATTCGGCCCGCTGAAGCCGAACTCGATGGCCACGTTGCAGCTGGCCGCGCCGTTGAACACGGCCAGGGCCAGCAGGGGATCCACCCCGCGCACGCCCTTGTGCACGTAGCCCGTGAACTGGTCCTCACCGTACGCCACGCCGCCCAGCGCGCTCCCCATCAGCACGCCGGCGCGCTCCGGGTCCTCGGCGCTGGGGTCCAGCCCCGCGTCTTCCAGGGCCAGCCGCGACGTGGCGATGGAGAACTGCGCGTACCGCTCGGTGCGGCGCGCGCGGTTGCGGTCCATGTAGTCCTCGGGGTTGAACCCCTCCACCTGCGCCGCGATGTGCGAGCGAAAGGGCGACGGATCGAACCGGGAGATGCGGCGCACGGCGGATTCACGGCGCCGGAGCCCGTCCCACAGCCCCTCCACGCCCGTGCCGATGGGCGTGATGGCCCCGATGCCGGTGATGGCCACGCGGCGCAGCGTGGTGCCGCCGTGCAGGATGCTCTCGCTCATGAACCGCTCGTCCTCTCCTCGGAAAACAACCGGGCGCGGGAGGCAGCCAGTGCCGTTCTCGCGCCCGAATACGAAGGTTTCGCGGCCCCTGTACACCGCACGGGTGCTTCGGTGCGCGTCATCCGTTCTCCACGTGGCGCTTGATCCCCGCCAGCGTGCGCGACGCCACGTGGTGGATGAACACGGGCCCGATCACCACACTGCCGATCATCCGCCGCAGGAACCCGGGGAGCGGCCAGCGCGGCCCCTCCTCCCAGTCGTGCACGATGCGCACGCGGGTGCGGCCGCCGCCCAGGTCCTCGAAGGTCCACTCCACGTACATCCCTGTCGTGATGCCGTCCACGTGCCGGTAGATGACGGCGGGGCGATTCTCCTCCAGGTGCATGTCCGACACCCACCACACGGGGTAGGGCAGGGGGCCGAACGCGCGCCGCGCCGCCATCTCCACCCGCCCCGTGCCAAAGCCGTCCTTGCGCTGAAAGCGCACCCAGCGGTAGTGCGGCAGCCGGTCCGGCCAGCGCTCCACGTCCGCCCCCGCGTTGAAGCACGCCTCCACGGAGCCGCGGATGACGGTCTCGTCCACCGTGTACAACGGGCCTCCTGGTCAGCCGTGAGCCCTCGTGATCGCGAGTGAGGGATTGTAGAGGGTTGGGCGGTGGACGGCAACGGTGCGGGAAGGGCGATCGGGTCCCGTGCGGGATGGCAAACTCCCGTCCGGAGCGGCTGAAGCCGCCGCTGGGAAAGCGGTAAGCCCCGTCTCGGCTCGCTTGCGCTCGCCGAACG
>DATING010001306.1:0-3469 GCA_035474555.1 Longimicrobium sp.
GAGCGAACGACAGGAGGAGCGCCTCGAACTCGCTCCATCCCGCTGCGGCAGCTGAGATCGGTAAACACATGCACCCAATGTAAACTTTTCAGTGCAATGTGGAATACCTGGCTCCAAATGGCCAAAGTCGAGCTGAGCCGATCATCCAGTGCTTGGGGCCGGCGAGCGCGCGGGGAAGAAAGCTCGCGCCTGGCACAGCGTCGCGAAGAAACCGTTCCCGGTCGTAGAGCTTGGTGTCAACGGGGCGGTCCAGGACCAGCGCCGCGTCCAAGAGGGCCCCGCCAACCTCGCCATCCCGGATGGAATTTCCGTAGATGAACAGGTCGATGTCGCTGTCTGGCCGTACATCCCCGCGCGCGAGCGAGCCGAAGATGAACGCGGCTTCGATGCCTGGCACGTCCTGCAGCACGTCGCGGAGCACGAGCGCCGGCGCGTACGCCCCGACGAGCGAGTCGATCGCCCGCCACTGCGGATTGCCCGAATCGCGCGAATAGACCACGCGCGGCCCCTCCGCCTCGCGGCGAACGAGGCCCATCGCCTCCAGCCGCTCCAACTCCACCTGCAGCGAACGCTTGCCAACACCCGTGTGCCGCGCCAGGGCACGCCCGTGCTCCCGCCGGTCCGGGTGGACGGAAAAGTGCGCGAGCAGGCGGGCGCGCGCGGCCGAGCCCATGAAGCTGTCGAGAAAATCCATGTCACCTCCTGCCCTCAATTCCAGGGCAGATTGCTTTCAAGCGCAACGCACGTCGTTGATCACGAGAAAGCGGGCCGGCTGCCATCCAGAGGCAGCCGGCCCGTTCGCATCCACCGTCAGCGGCCGAACGCCGTCAGCGCACGCGCTCGCCGGCGGGGCTCCAGACCTCCACGTCGCCGACGTTCAGCGCGCGGATGGGGGCCTCGATCTGCGCCAGGTCGCCGGCCACGACCACCGTGAGCGCGCCGGGGTTCAGCCGGGCGCGGCCCACGCTCGCCACGTCCGCGGCCGTCACGGCGCCCAGCTTCTCGCGGTAGGTGCCGTAGTAGTCCAGCGGCAGCCCCCACACGATCAGGTTCTGCATCCGCGCGGCCAGCGCCTGCACCGTCTGCACCGAGGTGGGAAAGCTGCCCACCAGGTTGCCCGTGGCGCCGCGCATCTCCTCCGCGGGGACGGGCTCCTCCACCAGCCGGCGGAACTCGCGCACCGACTCCGCCACCGCCGAGTCCGTGGCGTTGGTGCGCACGGACGAGTTGATGAGCAGCAGCCCGGCGCCCCGCAGCGGGTTGAAGTTGGCGAAGGCGCCGTACGTCCACCCGTGCCGCTCGCGCAGGTTCTGGTTGATGCGCGCCGCGAACGACCCGCCCAGCACCTGCGTGAGCACCTGCAGCCGCACCACGTCCGGGTCGTCCGCGCCCACGGAGCCCACGCCGATGCGGATGTGCGACTGCACGGAGCCCGGCCGGTCCACCAGCACCACGCGCGTGCGCTGCGCCGGCCGCAGGGGATGGGCGGACTGCGTGAGCCGCGGCGCCTCGCCCCGCCACCCGCCAAACGCGTCCGTGGCCCACCGCCGCGCCTCGGCCGGCGTCACGTCGCCCACCAGCAGGAGGGTGGCGTTGCCAGGGACGTACATCCGCCGGTGCCACGCCACCACGTCGTCGCGCGTGAGGGCGCCCAGCGTGGTGGCCGTGCCGCCGGGGGGGCGCGCGTACGGCGACTCCGGCGCGAAGACGGCGCGCCAGAAGGTCTCGTTCCCCAGCCCTTCCACCGTGGCCTGCGAGGCCGCGTACCCCGAGATGGCCTGCTGCCGCACCCGGGCGAACTCGCGCTCCGGGAAGGCGGGCGCCATCACCGCGCCGGCGGCCAGCCCCAGCGCCTCGGCGAACACGGGCTTCAGGGCCGTGACGTTGGCACCGGACGAGTTGAGCCCCGCGCCAACCTGGAACTGCGCGCCCAGCCGCTCCATCCGCTCCGCCAGCTCGGGTCCGGACAGGGTGGCCGTGCCCTCCGGCAGCAGCGAGCCCGTGAGGACGGCCAGGCCGTTCTTGGCGGCGGGCTCGTGCTCCGCGCCGGCATCCAGCACCAGCCGCCCCGTCACCAGCGGCATGGATTGCTGGCTGACGACCACCACGCGCAGGCCGTTCTCCAGCCGGAACTCCTCCACGGGGGGCAGGCGGTACGGATTGGGCGTGCCCAGCGACGGCTGCGTTTCGATCAGGGCGAGCTCCGCGCGCGGGGTGTCCGCCTGCATGGCGGGGGTGGAGACCGGCGCGGCGGCCGGCGCACAAGCCGCCAGGGGGGCCGCGGCCAGCCAGGGAAGGATGCGTCGGATCACCGGGCGGCCTCCTGCCGGGGCGCGGGGACGAACACCAGGGTCGCGCGGTTGTCGGCGACGAGGAACTCGCGGACCAGGGACTGCACGTCGTTCACCGTCACGGCGTTGAGCGCGGGGAGGCGGCTGTTGATCCATCCCGGGTCGCCGTACAGCACGGTGCCCTCCGCCAGCGCGTCGCCCCGCCCGCCAAAGCCGCCCATCTGCTGCAGCTGGTTGACGATGTTGAACCCCTCCGAGGCCTGCACCCGCGCCAGCTGCGCCGCGTCTACCCGCGCCGCCAGGCCGCCGCCCAGCTCGCCGAGCACCGTAGCCTCCAGCGAGTCCACGTTGGCGCCCGGCTTGCCCACCACGCCCACCACGAGCATGTCCGCGTCTTCCACCAGCCCCAGGTTGAAGGCGAACACGCTGGTGGCCACCTGCCGCTCGCGGACGAGCGACTGGTACAGGGGCGACGAGCGGCCGCCGGCCAGCAGGTCGCCCAGCAGCGAGACGGCCGGCCCGCGCGCGTCGCGCCCGCCCGGCACGCGGAAGCCCACGTACACGGCCGGCGCCGGGGCGTTGGGATCCTGGATCACCTCGCGCGGGGACGCGCCCAGCTTTGCGGGCAGGGGCACGCGGCGCACGGGCGGCGGCTCCGCGCCGCGCGGGATGCCGCCGAAGTAGCGGCGCACCATCGACTTGGTCTGCGCCACGTCGATGTCGCCCGCGATGGCCAGGACGGCGTTGTTGGGGACGTAGTAGGTGCGAAAGAAGCCCTGCACGTCCTGCAGGCTGGCCGCCTCCAGGTCCGCCATGGAGCCCAGCACCAGGTGGTGGTAGGGGTGCTCGGCGGGGTACAGGCGGGTGAGCATGGTCTCCAGCCAGCGGCCGTACGGCTGGTTGTCCACGTTCTGGCGGCGCTCGTTCTTCACCACCTCGCGCTGGTTCACGAGCTTGGTCTGGTTCAGCGCCTCGTCCAGGGTGGCCATGCGGTCGGCCTCCAGCCACAGCGCCAGCTCCAGCGCGTGCGACGGCACCTGCTGAAAGTAGTTGGTGCGGTCCCAGCTGGTGGTGCCGTTGATGTCGGCGCCCGTGCGCGAGCCCACGGCCTCCAGCAGCCCGAAGTGCCGCCCCTCCGGCGCGTTGCGCGACCCGGTGAAGAGCATCAGGTGCTCGAA
>DATING010001307.1:0-5101 GCA_035474555.1 Longimicrobium sp.
GCCAGCGGTCTGCCGATCCGTCCACCTGCCGGGGCGAAGCTCACCTCCCCCAGGGGTTTTGGGGGGAGGTCGTGAGGAGCGAGCGGGTGGGGGCGCCGGCGGGAGCCCGCCCCGTCCGCATCCTCCTCACGTATCCACGGACGTCTTTTCGCCGCACTTGGGGCAGGTGGCGCGCAGGGTGCCCTTGCCGCGCGGCAGGCGCAGCTTGGTGCCGCACTTGGGGCAGTCGACCACGAGCGTCGTGGCCTCCAGGTGCTCCTTTCCGCCGGGCAGGTCCTCCACCTGCAGCGTGCACAGCACCTCGTCCGACGGGTCCTTGAGCGGCCCCACGCGGTTGGCGTGCGTGGCCACGGACAGCTCGAACGCGTTGCGCACGGCGCGCCCGTTGGCAAAGTCCGCCCCGCGGTTCTCGTGCATCTTCGCGAACAGCGACCGCGCGTACTCCGCCGCGGGCTCGCACAGCTTGTAGCCGTGCTCGCCGCACTGCCGCTCCAGGATCAGGAACAACTCCTCCGGCGTGTAGTCGTCGAAGTGGATGAAGCGGTTGAACCGCGAGCGCAGCCCCGGGTTGCTGTCCAGCAGGCGCTTCATGGGCTCCGAGTACCCCGCCATCACCACGATGAAGTCGTCGCGGTGGTCCTCGATGAGCTTGACCAGCGTGTCGATGGCCTCGCGCCCAAAGTCGTTGCCCGCGTCCTCCGGCGACAGCGCGTACGCCTCGTCGATCAGCAGCACCCCGCCCATCGCCTCCGCCACCTTCTCCTGCACCTTGAGCGCCGTCTGTCCCACGTAGCCGGCCACCAGCCCCGAGCGGTCCGTCTCCACCAGGTGTCCCTTGGAAAGCACGCCCAGCGCCTGGAAGATCCCCGACAGCAGCCGCCCCACCGTGGTCTTGCCCGTGCCCGGGTTGCCCGTGAACACCATGTGCAGCGACATGGGGGGCACGGGCATCTTGCGGTCTTTCCGCATCTTGTTGACGCGCACCATGTTGGCGAGCGTCTCCACCTCCTTCTTGACCGACTCCAGGCCCACCAGCCGGTGCAGCTTGGCCATCAGCTCGTTCAGGTCCGCCGGCCCCACGGGCGCGGCCTCGGGCTGGGCGGGCTGGCCCGGGGTGCCGGCCGGGCCCGCGGCGCCGGGCTGGCCGGGGGCGGGATCCTCTACCTTTCGCGGCGTCTGCACCCCGGCCGCGGCGATGGCCTGTTCCAGCGGGCCCACGTACACGGTGATGAGCTCCGCCTCGCGCGGCAGGTTGCGCCCGTCCGCCGCGACCAGCTGCAGCCCCAGCTCGCGCAGGCAGGTGGCCACGTTCATGGCGTTCACCGTGCCCCGCAGCCGGTCGCCGCGGATGAGCACGTGGACGTAGTCCGGCACCCACCCCACGGGGGCGGCCGTGTCGCCCGTTTCGCCGTGGCGAAAGACGAGGTCGCGCACCTCGCCGGGCGTCATGGGCAGCCCGGTGCTGGGGCGCAGCATGTCGGCGATGAAGTCCGCCTCCTCGCGGCTGATCTCGTCGTCCGCGCGCACCAGCGTGCACAGAAAGCCCAGGACGTGGCGCTGCGCCGCGTCGGCGATGCTGCCGGGCCCGCGCCAGTCGCCGCGGCGCTCGGCGCGGTAGGCGCTGTCGAAGATGAACTGGTACAGCTCGGGCGGGGTCTTGGGCTGCATGGTCGTGGGAACGGGATGACGTGATTCAGGACCGGCGTGCCAGGGCAACCACGTCCTTCACGATCTTGCGGAAGGACCGGGCGGCGTACGCCTGTTCGAGGTCGAAGAGATTGGTCAGCGCCGGCTGGTCGATGGTCGGCTTGTACGAGAATCCCTGCGTAGTGCGGCTCGCCAGCCACCCCTTGGCGTCACGGATCGATTCCGGATCCAGCGGGGGCTCCAGGTCGTCCGCGAGTCCCCGCTTGCCCCGCAAGGAGCGCGCGGCGGCGAGGAACCACGCTTCGTACTCGCGGTTCGCGGCGACGACCGCGATCGCCCGGTCGGGGCGCGCCGCCGTTGCCCGCGCCAGGAGCTGTTCCGCGATGTCTCGCGGGCAGTCGTCATCCGCGTCCAGCAGGATCAGGATACCGTCAGCCGGCGTCGTCTGGCGCGCGGCGAGTTCCACGGTGCGTTCCACGCCGCCGGCCTGGATCAATCCCGTCCGTTTGACACGGATCGCCTGGCCCACGTGCGCATACGCCTCCGGCGCGTACTGCGCGACGATCCGGCGGATCAGGATCGGCACCGCCGTCACCTCGCCGTGCCCCTCCACGATCGGGAGGATCACGCAGGCGCTCCCGTGCCGAACAGCTGCAGGTCGTCCGGGTCGAGGGCGCCGATGGCCGGATCTGGACGAAGCTGGTTCATCCGCAGCAGATCGCCCGCGGTGAACAGGTGGTCCTTTAGTACAGAACGGCCAGCCTCATCCAGGCGGCCCACCCTCGTATCTCCACCCTCCGCGACGACTGCGAGAATCTCAGAGCCTGCGATGGATGGATTATCCAGCAACTCGGGACTATGGCTTGTCACCAGCACCTGGCGCATCGAAATCGCATCACGCATGCTGTCGATGAGCACGCCTGCCGCTGCCGGATGCAGGGCTGTCTCTGGTTCCTCGATTCCGACGAGGGTAGGTCCGGCCTGGTCCTCTTTCCCGTTCTGGAAGAGAGCCACGAGGACCCCAAGGGCCCGGAGCGTGCCGTCAGACATGTTCGCTGCCAAGAAGCGCCACTGCAGCTCTCCTCGTGCATCCTCCTGCCAAAACTCTATGGTTTCCCGCGGCCCCAGCGGAATGGCATTCACTCCGCGAATGCCAGGTACCACTTGGGCCATGTATTCCTCGACCCTCGTCTTAAGTAGTGGGTTTCGGACAGAAAGCTTTTGCAGCACGCCGGGCAGATTCGCGCCATCCCGCGCCAACAGTTCACCCGGAGCTGGAGGTTGTAGGTCGCGTATTACATCCGGGTTCAGGCTATAGAATCCCATGTTTGCTAACGCGTCGTACACGTAGCGGAAAGCTCCGATTCCTGAAACGCTGACAAGGTAGAGCCGGTCCTTTGCACGCGCCGGCCCGAGGGGATCAAAGGACTGGGTAACACCGGCCTTCGAAACCTCGAAGAACTGCGGCTGACGCCCCGCCAACAGCAGTCCTCCGGCAACTCTACACTCCTCATGCTGAATTTCGACGGAGTCTCTGGTGCCGCCAATCTCCAGTGCGTAGTAGCCGGAGCCGCCTACGCCAGGTAAATCGAAGTCCAGCCGGATAGCGATGCTCGCGGCTGTGCCGGAGGAGCGGCGTCGAATTTCATCAATCCCCCCTCGATCCCGCAGTGCGTGCTCCAGCGAATACCGCAGCGAATCAGAGACGAACCGCAGCGCATCCAGGAAGTTGCTCTTACCCGACCCGTTGGGACCAACGAGAAACGTCAGCGGCCCGAGCTCCACGTCGCAGGCCGCGATGCTCTTGTAGTTGCGGATGACCACCCGCCGAATGAGGCAAACGCCGCCGTTGGGGTCCGACGCCATGGATCGTGTGGGGAAGGAGGTGCGAGCTGCGCGGAGCCGGATGCGTGCAGTTTAACCCGGCTCCGCTGGGTGCGCGACCCTTCACCTCACCGTAATCGGTACGCCATTACTTTCGCACTCCCGCACTCCCGCACTTTCGCACTTTCGCACTGCCGTTCACCCCACCGTGATCCGCCCGTCCACCGCCACGCCGCCCTCGGCGAATGCCATCCACGGGTTCACGTCCATCTCCTTGATGGCGTCGTGGTCTCCCACGAGCTGGCTGATGCGCTGGATGGTCTCCTCCACGGCGCCCAGGTCGCTGGCCGGCTCGCCGCGCACGCCCTGCAGCAGCGACGCGCCGCGGATGCCGCGCACCATCTCCCGCGCGTCCACGTCCGTCACCGGCTGCACGCGGAATACGACGTCCTTGAGCGCCTCCACGTAGATCCCGCCCAGCCCGAACATCAGCACGGGGCCAAACTGCGGGTCCAGCGTCATCCCGATGATGGTCTCCTTGCCGCGCCCCACCATCTTCTGCACCAGCACGCCGTCCACCTCGCCCGCGTCGATCCCCGCGCGCGCCGGAACCTCCGTCGTCAGGCGACCGAACGCCGCGCGCAGCTCCGCCTCGTCCTCCACGCCCACGACCACGCCGCCCACGTCGGATTTGTGGATGATCCGCGGCGACAGCACCTTGGCCACCACGGGATAGCCGATCTCCGCCGCCGCCCGCGTTGCCTCGTCCGCCGTCCGCGCGACGGCGTACGGCGCCACGGGGATGCCGTACGCCTGCAGCACGCGCATCACCTCCGTCTCCGACAGCTTCTCGCGCCCCTCCGCCTTGGCCGCGGCCAGGATGCCGGCCACCGTCTCGCGGTCCGCGTCGAAGCGGCGCACCTCGCCGGCCGGACGCTCCAGCCAGCGGCGGTAGCGGTACATGGTCGCCAGCGCACGGGCGGCGGATTCCGGGAAGCGGTAGCCGGGGATGCCCGCCGCGTTCAATTCCGCGAGCCCCTGCGGCAGCCCCTGGCGCCCCATCAGCACCGCCATCACCGGCTTTTCCGTCTGCCCGGCCGCCACGGAGACGATCGCCTCGGCCACGTCCTCCTGCCGCACGCCCAGCGGCGGGACGAAGGTGGCGATCACCGCGTCCACGTTGGGGTCCGCCAGCACGGCTTCCACGGCGATGCGGTAGCTCTGCGGCGTGGCGCTGGCGATCATGTCCACGGGATTCGTCAGCGACGCTTCTTCCGGAAAGTGCTCCGCGAGCAGCGTCCGCGTCGCCTCCGTCAGCTCGGTGACGGCCAGCCCGTACGCCTCGCACGCGTCCGCGATGATGATCCCCGGCCCGCCCGCGTTGGTGACGATGGCCACGCGGTTGCCGCGGGGGATGGGCTGGTGGCTGAACGCCATCGCCAGGTCGAACATCTCCTCCACCGTGTCCGCGCGCAGCACGCCGCACTGGCGCAGCAGCGCGTCGGTGGCGGCGTCCGTCCCCGCCAGCGCGCCCGTGTGCGACGAGGCCGCGCGCGCGCCGGCGCCCGTGCGCCCCGCCTTGACCGCGATGACCGGCTTGCGGCGGGTGATCTCGCGCGCCAGCTGCGTG
>DATING010001308.1:0-10101 GCA_035474555.1 Longimicrobium sp.
GGAGGAGGGTGGCCACGGCACCGGTGCGGATCCAGTGTGCGCGCAGAATCGAAGAGGTCACGCGGCGGCTCCCACGACGGTGTGGAGGACGGGTCCCAGGGCGGTGGACAGCGGATCGTCGCCATCCATCATTGCCCGGAACATCGACGCGAATCGCTCGGCGTCAGCCATACGGCCGGCGCGCGCGGCCAGCTCGAAGAGCACGGCGGCATGGCGCCCGGTCGCCACCCACACCGTTCCGGCTTCCTCCAGCCACGATGCGACCGTCGCCCACGCGTCGGCCGCCGGGACCTGGGCGGTCCGCACCATCAGGAGCAGCGCGTTCAGCGTTGCGTCGGTCTGACGCACCCAGGTGTCTTCGGCGCCGGCCCCCGTGGCCAGGCGAAGCGCCGCATGCCGGAGGCGGGTGATCGCTTCCTGCGGATCGGCGGCCGCGACCAGATAGCCGAGGAGCATCTCCTCGTCCACGCCCCATCGTGACTCGCGCTCTGCCTGCCTGAGCAGGATGAGCGCGGCATCCGCCAGCCCGAGGCCGACCAGCCTCCGCGCCACGGCGTTCAGCCCGAGGCTGGACGCCTCACGGTGTGGGAGCGGAGAGCCACCTCGCTCGTCATCGAGACGCGAGAAGTGGAACCCGACGCGCTGCACCGGCTCCTCGACCCCGGTGTGCCCCGCCTCCGCACCGCCCCAGACGATCGCCAGCCGCAGCCCGGTCCAGCGCCGTACCTGATCCAGCAGGTCCAGGACGCCCTCCCGATCGGTCGCCGTGCCCGCCCCGCAGACCTCCGCCGCCACGACCGCGGCGCCCGCCGCACGCGCATCCACCGTGACGCTCGCCACCGCGTCCGGGCGCCAGGCCACGAGGCGTCCCGGCCTTCCGCGCACCTCCAGGTACCCGAGCCCTTCAAGTAGCGTCGTTCCCTCCGGCAGAAGGATCGCCTCCGTGTCGGGTGCGGCGGGCGCACCGATCCAGACGGCCGGAACCTGTGGCCAGGGAAGCCCGGCGAACGCCGCGTCAATGCCCAATGACCCGACGCGTACGACCGAGGCGGGCCGACCGGCCCCGGTCCACCCCGGCTCTTCCCGGAGGATGTCCCACGACGCCGGGTCGGTGACGAGCACCAGGGGGCGTCCGGCCGCCTGGAAGTCGGCGGCCATGCGGGATACGCGCGCTGGATTGACGGGCGAATCAGTCGTCCAGACCGCCACCACCGCCTGCTCGTCCGCCAGCGGGAGATCGCCGAGAGTGACCGCGACCGCGCTCAGCCCGCTCGATTCGAGCAGCAGGAGCGCGTGGTCTGCGTGAAGCCGAAGCGACTCGCGCGGCGCGATCACCACCAGCGACCCGCGGGGCTCCCGCGCCACGCGGTCCACGCTTCCACCGAGCCACGCCGATTTACGCGCCAGGCCCGCCGGGTCCACCTCGATGACCAGGTTGCCGGGCGCGCCGACGACCTCCCGCACGTCTGGCGGCAGATCGGCAGCCGCGGCGGCGCCCCACGCGACCAGCTGCGCCCGTGGGGGCAGTCCCGGCAGCGCCGCGGCGATCTCGCCCGAGCCACAGACCACGAGTGCCGGGCCGCGGGGCGCGGAATGCGGCGTCCACGTGCCGCAGCCGATGCCGAAAAGAGCCGCCGCCTCGGCGGCGGCCCGGTTCAGCGCATCGGCGCGCGCCAGCGGCCCGACGTAGACCAGCGGGTAAAGCGCACCGGGGGCAGCCGCCAGCGCCTCGGCGGCGGCGGCGAGCGCAAGCCTGACCTGCTCGTCCAGCAGGCTCAACGGGGGGCCGTGCATTCGTGGAAAGGTCGCGGGTCCGGAGAGGTTTCACGGTTCGGGCGGCGGGCCTTCAGCGGGCCGACAACCGTCCAGCCGGCAGGGAGGTATCAGCATTCGCAGCTGTCCTCCTCCGCCAGCGAACAAGCGATGCACACGGATACCCCGCACACTCCAGGAGCGCCGAGCATCGCCACCGAGCGGCACGCCATCCGGACGGCCATTCGCGCGATCGATTCGCGCTGGCGCACCACCCCTTCGGACTTGGCACCGGGCGCCGCCCGGGACCGCCTCCTCGCGCCTCTCCTCGCGTGTGCGAGCCGCGTGGCCGAGCCGGGAGCTGCAGGCCACATGCACGGTGTCGGAATTGTTGCCGAGGCGGTCGCCTTGACGGCGGGGTGGACGCCGGAGACGGCGGCGGACCTCCGGATCCACGCCGCGCTCCACGACCTGGGGAAGCTGGGGATCAGCCCCGACATCCTGGGGAAGCCCGGGCCCCTGACGGCGAGAGAACGGCGGTCCGTGGAGCACCACCCGACGATCGGGCGGCGCCTCCTCGCCGGCGGCACCGCTCCGCTCCTCCAGACGGCCGCCCGCGTGGCGGGAGAGCACCACGAGTGCTGGGACGGGAGCGGCTACCCGCGCGGAATCACCGGAGAGGCGATTCACCCGGCCGCCCGCGTGATCGCCATCGCGGACGTCTTCGACGCGCTCACCTCCCGACGGCCCTACCGCGGCCCGCTCTCCGACCAGGCCGCGCTCCAGATCATGGAGCGAGGACGCGGAACGCAGTTCGACGAGCGCCTGTTCGACGCTTTCCTGTCCGTCTGCTTCGCCGGAGGTCCCGCGTGCGCGCGCGGCGCATAACCCGGGACGGGCTGAGCGCGGTGCGGGACTTTGCGCGGCGGGCATCCAGCACCGCGCTGGTGGCCGCCGCTGTCGCGACGGCCACCGCCGCCACCTCGCGCGTGCGGGCGTCAACGCCGGTGCTCGCTCCCGTGGTCGCGGCCACCGCCGAGCACCCACTCACGGGCGACCCGGTCCAGCGCCTCCGCCCGCATTCCCCTCTGCCACTGCCCCAGACGCTCCGCAACCCGGATGTCGACCACCTCGCGGCCGTGCGCGCTCGCGCCCAGGGCGCGGATCCGCGCGCCCCGGCCGCGGAAGTCGACCGCTGGATCCTCCGCCTCGCCACGGAGCCGCGCTTCCGTGAAGGCTTCGAGGACGCGCTGGGCAGGATGACGCGCTACGAGCCGCTCATCCGCCAGACGCTCGGGCGGCACGGGCTTCCGGAGGAGCTTCTGTACCTCGTGATGGTGGAGAGCGAGTTCCGCGAGGGCGCGGTCAGCCACGCGGGTGCGACCGGCATGTGGCAGTTCATGGCGGGCACGGGCCGCAGGTATGACCTGGAGGTGTCGTACTACGTGGATGAGCGGCGCGACCCGGTCCGCTCCACCGTCGCCGCCGCCCGGCACCTCCGCGACCTGCACACGGAGTTCGGGAGCTGGCACCTTGCCTTGGCCGCCTACAATGCCGGCTCCGGCCGCGTGGGGCGTGCCCTCGCCCGCCATGCGCCGGGGCGTCGGGGGGAAGAGGTGCTGTACTGGCAGATCCGTCCGCATCTCCCGCGGGAGACCCAGCGGTACGTCCCGCTGTACCTCGCCGCCGCCCAGATCGCGCGGCGGCCCCGCGCGTTCGGCTTCGATCCGCGTCCGCACCCGGCGCTCGAATTCGACCAGGTCTGGGTCGCCGGGGGCGTGACGCTCGATTCCGTGGCCCGCGCGGTCCGGGCCGCGCCCGGCTCCGTGCAGCGCCTCAATCCCCATCTGGTGCGCGGCACCACCCCGCCAGGCCGTCGTTGGCCGGTGCGCATCCCGCCGCGGCCGAACCCTTCCGTCCATCCTGAGAAGTGAGGCTCATGACCACGGCGGACCCGGCGACCTTCCCGCACGCGCAGGACCGCGTCGCGGAGGCGCTCCAGGCTCTCGGCGCGGTGACGCCGGCACAGCTCGCGTCCGCGGCCCTGGCCCGGGACGCGGACGGCGGCACCCGCGGAGGGCTCCTGTTCCACCTCCTCGACGCCGCCGCCGTGACGCCGGCCCAGGCGCGCGCGGCGCTGGAGGCCGAGTTCGGAATGGCCCCCCTCGACCTGGGCGGAGAGCTCCCGGACCGGCGCATCGTGGGCATGGTGCCGGCCCCGCTCGCCCGTGAGCTCGGCGTGGCGCCCGTGGGCCAGAGCGGGCACACGCTCCAGCTCGCGATGCGCGATCCGTTCGACACCGACGCCCTCGCGCGCCTCCGTGGCCACACGCGCCTCGACGTTCAGCCGGTCCTGGCCGACGAGCACTCGCTGTGGGAGTTCATCCAGCGGTGCTATCCGGGCGGGGACGCACTCGCGAGAACTGCCGGCAGGGCGATCGAGGCAGTCGTAGAGGACGAAGCGAGCCTGTCGGCGCACCGCTCAAATGCGGTCGAGCAGCACGTCCGCGAGGCGGCGGTCCCGGCCTACGTCCGCGAGGTGCTCCAGGACGGGGTCCGGCGCCGCGCCTCCGACGTGCACTTCGAGGTCTACGAGGACCACACGCGGGTGCGGTACCGCATCGACGGGAAGCTGGTGGAGGCACGCCGGGATGCCGATCCCCGCGTCGCCGGCCACATCGCGGGGCACATCAAGTACATGGCAGAGATGCGCTCGGCGAGCGACCGGATGCCCCAGGACGGCGCCCTCACCCTGCACGTGGACGGGCGCGAGGTGCAGTTCCGGGTCGGAAGCCTGCCCACGGTCCACGGGGAGAAGATCGTCCTGCGGGTGCTGGACTTCAGCGACGTTCCGACCGACTTCGCTCAGCTGGGGATCGAAGGGCGGGAGCGCGTGCTCCTGGAGCGCGCGATGCGGGCGAAGAAGGGGCTGGTGCTGGTGACAGGCCCCACCAACAGCGGCAAGTCCACGACGCTCGCGGCCGTGCTGACGGCCCTGAACCGGCCGGACACGAACATCTACACGGTGGAAGACCCGGTCGAGCGGAAGCTTCCCGGCATCCAGCAGGTGCAGGTCCTTCCCCATGACGACCCGAAGCTCGATCGCAGCTACGCGGTGATGCTCCGGGCGTTTCTGCGGCAGGATCCCGACATCATCATGGTCGGCGAGGTCCGTGACCAGGACACCGCGCGCATGGCGCTGTCCGCGGCCCTGACCGGCAAGCTCGTCCTCTCGACCATCCACACGAACGACGCGCCGTCCACCGTCACCCGCCTGCTGGACATGGGAATGGACCGCTACGTGATCGCCGCGGCGACGCGCGCGGTCATCGCACAGCGCCTTGTGCGGCGCGTGTGCCCACGTTGCGCGGAGTCGTACCGGCCGGAGGCCGGCGAGCTGCTCGCGGCGGGCTTCGACGCGCCCACGATGGCCGGTCGTGAGTTTCGCCGCGGGACGGGACTCACCAAAGCAGGCGCGCGCTGCGAGGGGTGCCAGGGCCACGGATACCGCGGGCGCATCGGCATCTTCGAGGTGATGGAGATCACCGAGCCCGTCCGGCGCGCCATCGCCGAGGGGCGAACGCAGGCGGACATCCTGGCGCTCGCACGTGCGGACGGGATGCGCACGCTGCAGGAAGCCGCGCAGTTCCACGCACTGGAGGGCGCGACGTCGCTCGCCGAAGTCATCGAAGAGACATCCAACTAAGGGCTGAAAGACAATCCATGAACTACTCGTACGATCCGCCGGCTTCCGGATCGCTGGCGGGCAGGAGTCCCGCGCCGACGGGTGGAGACGCACGGGCGGCATTCTCCATCCGGCACCTGGCCGCGTGCCTCCGGGGCCCCGCGCCGGCCAAGGAGCTGCCCGACTTCACGCGCCAGCTGGCGACGCTGCTGAAGGCCGGGACCAACGCGCCCGAGGCGCTGGAGACGCTCGTCGCCGACATCGAGTCGCCGGCGCTCCGCGAGGCCGTGGAGGCGCTGGAGCTCGCGACCAAGCGCGGACTGCCGCTCAACAAGGCGATGCGTGCGCACCCGCGGATCTTCGACCGCGTCTACACGGAGATCGTCGCCGCGGGGGAGCACGCCGGCACTCTCGAACAGATGCTGGACCCCCTCGCGGCGGGGCTCGTCACGGCCGAGAAGATCCGGAGCAAGGTCGCGGGCGCGATGATCCAGCCGATGTTCACCCTCGGGGCCACGTTCCTCGGCGGGTGGTACATGATCCAGACCGTCGTACCCACGTTCGCCGGGATCTACGAGCGGGAGGGCGTCGAGCTCCCGGTCGTGACCCGGCTGCTCATCGCGCTCGGCAACGTGGCATCCGCGGCCGGAGAAGGGGCGTTCTTCGCGGCGGGCATCGGGCTTCTCCTCCTGCCGAAGCTGCTCGCCGTGCCCGCCGTCCGGGCGGTGACCGACCGCCTTCTGCTGCGCCTTCCCATCATCGGCCCGCTGGCCACGCTCGGCTCGGTATCCCGCTTCATGCGCTTCTTCGCGATGCTGCTCTCGACGAAGTCGATCCACGAGGCCGAGGCGATCCAGCTCGCCGCGCAGACCGCGCCGAACAGCGCCGTTGCGGCCCGGCTCGCGGCCGCGGCCCGGGACGTGGCCGCGGGAACCAAGAAGGTGTCCGGCGCGCTGGAGCGGACGGGCGTGGTGCCGCGGATCTACATCCAGATCCTGCGAACGGGCGAGAAGACCGGCGAGGTTTCCGAGCTGGCGGCCTACGCGGCCGAGCGCCTGGAGGAGAAGGTGATGGCACAGGTCGAGAAGGCGCAGGAGGCGCTCATCCCCTTGGTCATGTTCATCGTGATCGGCATGGTGGCGTTGATGATGATCGGGTTGTACGGACCGATGGCCGGTCTGTACAAGGTACTGCTGCACTAGGCGCTCTGTTGCGCGACAGGAATTTAATCGCGAGCACATCGATTTTGCCGCTCGCGAGAGTCGAACTTTGTCGCAGGCGCGACATCCAGGTTTATCGGTTCGGAGGACTCGCGATGGCCCGTGGGGGTGCATCTGCGCCGGCGAGGCGTGCATCTCGAGCTGCGCGCGCCCGGGAGCGCGTGATGACGCCGTGATCCTGGCGACGGAGGCCGGCCGTGCTTCGCGTCGTTCACCCGGCACCCGGCAACGCTGCCCTTCGGGGGCTTGGCTTAAGGCGCTTATCTCGGGAGAACGGGACGCGCTGGAGCGCGGCCGCTCCTGGCGCAAGCAAACCGCGGTCACTGCGGTCGCGCCGGACCCTGAAAGACCTCGCGCCGGTGCCATTCGAGGAACTGCGCTTCGGGCAGATAGCGACTGCTTTGCGGACGCCGTAAGAGTTCCCCGTGAAATGCGAGCAAATATGTGTCGAAGCCCACACCGCCGTGAACGCGCTCCGACAGAGCGACACGGAATGACGTAGTGACAGTGAACGTACCGCGGTCGAAGAGTTTGTGGTGCAGCACGCAAAGCGCGAGGCCGTTCTCGACCGTGTCGGGTCCGCCGGCTTGGTGCCACTGGATGTGCGCCGCGTCTAGCCCGATCTGCGCGCCCCCCATTCGGACGTCGAACCCGCAGATTGCGCAACGCTGGTCATAAGCGGTAAGCACGCGGGTGCGGAAAGCCGGGTCGCGCATCGGCTGGCGCCGAATAGGCGATTCCAGATCGAGGCCGACGGCGGCCAGTACGTCTTCGTGGAGCGTGCTCGGGAAATGACCATCGAGCAACGTGTGCGCAATGTTGCGTGTGAGAGCCGGATCACCCCGTAGCGCCGCGTCGATCTCCGGGGGGAACCCGCCCTCAGAATTTGCGCGCAACAGTTCGCCACGGGCCGGATCTGTGTTCCCGGTCCGGGCGCGGAGTGGGGCCCGGCTATGAACCTCCCACACCTGATCGCGCTGCATGCGCCAGAAGGGATACTCCGGATGGAGTGAGCGCCGGACAGGGCCGAACTCCCGGAGCAGCTCGCGAAGAGCCATCTCAGCTTCCGCATACGTGAACAGCCTCCCTTCGCCGCGGCTGACTCGGCCCAGGGCGTAGAGCGCGAGTAGCGGCTTATGTGGTGCGCGCTCACCCCCGCGGCGCCAAATTTGAAGCTTGGCGAATCGTTCCGCGATCGTTCCGGATACCAGTCCGCTCTCTCCTACGGTCACGGCTGCTCTCGGTTTGAAGTTCGCACAAAGTGGCCGGCGGCGTTGTGGCAGAGTTCATCACGAAGTGCAGCGGTGTCGGGAAGGCTACCGAAAGAACCTTATTCCAATCCCCCGCCCGCATCCAGACTACCGTTGCTTTGGCGCGTTGGCTCCACACGTTTGGGTTGAAGTTCACGCCGAGACCCAAGCTCTGAATTGAACGGCATTTAACTGAAGCCTCGGAGGGTCATAGACAAAGATCTCATCCACTGCTACATCGCTAAGGCAGAGGAACCGAGCCAACTCGGGGCCATCGAGCAGCACCACGCCGCATGTGTCAGCAAGCTCTCGGGAGCCCGAGGTCACGGGACCAGTGGTGATTAGTACCGGCCGGATTGCCGGCATGAGCGTCAGCGTGTTTCGAGGTAGCTGGATATTGGATTCCCACGGCGCCATCTGATCGTGATAAAATGCCGCTGCAGCGCCGAGCAATTCCCGCACTTCTGCCACTCCGATGATGGTCCCTTCCGCGTAGCGCTTCGCTTGACCAAGAGCGAGCATCTTGAACTCGGCACGGAGCAATCGCTCCTCGGTCCCCAACAAAGTCTCAGGAAGGCGCAATGTCCCGATGAAATCGATTCCACCATCCCCGGAGGCTTTGGTCCTCAAGGAGTCATCCGCGCCCAACAACCGAAGCAGACGCGCACAGAGGTGCTCAAACTCGTACGGAGTCAGCGCCCTCATTGCAGCCACTAGCGACTTAAGAATCGGCTCCACCCGGCGTACCTTCGCCATCAATGGCGAGTCTTCGGAACGCGGATGTGAAAACCCAACGATTTGGTCAGCGTCAGGGAAAACTTGAAAGGGCGCGTAGTAGCTTTTCGCCCTCGTCTCTCGCTCGCGGGCGATCAGCGCGGCGACATACCGATTCTTCCCCCTGCGGTCTAGCACCTGCTCAGCCACCTGTGCATCCGTAAGTTCCGGTGCGATTTCGAGACCGTACTGCAGCAGTACTGACTCAAGATCCCTGGGTGGCGAGAAGAAATCGAAGTCCTGGTTGACCTTCTCGGCCAACACTTTGGGGTCCAAAGGCATCAGGCAGCATCGCCGTTGGGAACGCCAAACCCTTCGGCCACAAGCACGCCGTGCATCCGGTTGATTTGGGCCAGCTTCCGCATTATTTCCTGCATAGCCTCGACGCCTTGCGGACCCAAAGTACGGAGTTCCTCGATGGACACCTCAGCGAGAGACTCCAAAAAGCCCTTGAAAGTGTCCTGCAGAGCAACTGGAGCCGGATCGGTCGCGGTAAGGCGTTCCGCTTCGTTGATGCTGATTTCTCCCGTTAAGAATCGGTGTAGAACAAGCGGCTTTCCCGATGCAGTCAGCTTCCCGAATGCACGCATATGTTGCGGGTTAGTGATCGAGGGCTCACGCCCTTCCGCTGGATCCCCGACCAGGAGCTCGTAGAACGTGCGCAGCTTGGGCGTGTCCCCGAAGGCGTTAGCCGCCTCGTTCCAACCAAGCCAGTCGCGGATCGTAGGATTCTTGAACACCTCATCCCAGAGGCTGAACAAATCCAGCCGTACGAAATCTCCGTACTCCTCATCCTCCGTCATGTCCTTCAACGCGTGATACGCCCGGTAGTACCGGGCTGTGACGCGCGGTCCAAGAGCGAGACGCTGGCTGATCTCCGCCCAGTCCTCCTGCAGCCGGTCATGTAGATCAGCAATAAGGTGCGCCTTCTGATACCCACCCCACTGCTTCGGACCGGCAATGTGCCGTACGCCCTGCAGGATACGGATATTGACTTCGTCCCTAATCGGATCGTCAGTGGGTCTGTACTCTGCGACTTCAATCGTTTGAAGGGATTGGACTACCTCGTCATTCTCCGGGTCAATCGCATTCGCGACGATTCCTCGGATCGCCGCGAGCCTGCGGTTGCCCTCTACGACGATGTATTTTCCCTCATGGTAAGGCCGAACAACGATCAACTCCGTCGGAATGAACCCGTTGGTCTTGATGCTTTCACGCAGATCGTGGATCTGGAGTCGATCTGCGCCTTCAAGCCGCTGATACGCCGTGCTTTGTACGGACGGAACTGCAAATAGGTGTTCGGGCACCTCCTGCCAACCAGGAAGGTCGTGAAATCGCGGATTGTTGGGATCGAGCAACAGTGCCTCAAGTGGAACTTGACGCCTGATAAGTTGATCCTTGAGCGACATCTAGCTGTGCC
>DATING010001309.1:0-4567 GCA_035474555.1 Longimicrobium sp.
ATCCATCTCGGCAGTGCGGAAGGACGAGTATGTGTCGCTGGCGCTGCTGCACAAATACTGGGACGACGATGACGTGCAGCGTTACGAGCAGCTGATGAAGGACATCAGAGTCGTGGACGCGACAATCCACGAACTCAACGCGGAGGCAACCCTGGTCGCGGCGGGGAAAAAGCCCACCGCTGATCCTGCCATCACAAAGCCGATCACGGACAGGCTCAAGCCGCTCGTCCAGCGGCTCATGAGGTTGGTGACGGAGTTCTTGACGAATCTTCTTTGAGGCCGCCGCCCTCCCGGTCTTCCCCGACGCGGTTGCGCTCCCCGCCGCCGCCACGCCAGCTTGATCCCCCGGCCGCGCATTTGCCTCACATGCCCGGCATTTGCCCGGGGCCGGGTCGAGCGACGGGAGCCGGCAGTCCGCGCAGGCGGACTTCGTGTGCTTGTTGCAGCGAATTCATTCGCCCGGGGCGGGCTCGGCGGATGGATCATGGGCCCGAGTTGGCTGCGGTTCCTTTCCGGCATCTGCGGACGTTGGCGTCCGTCTCACCTCCAGATCGGCACTCAATGGCTTCCGGTGCGCGGACGGGCGATCACACGGTGGTAGAGCGGGCGCTGGACGCCGCGCGCGCGGAGCTGGGCGTGCGCCTGGGATTTCCGCCGGAGGTGCAGGCCGCCGCGGACGAGGCCGCGAAGCGCGTGGCCGCGGCAGACGCGGGGCGCGAGGACCGGCGCGACCTGCCGCTCGTGACCATCGACCCGCCGGGGAGCCGCGACCTGGACCAGGCGCTGTACATCCAGGCGCAGCCGGAGGGCGGATACGTCGTGTGGTACGCCATCGCCGACGTCGCATTCTTCGTGGACCGCGGCGGGCCCATCGAGGCCGAGGCGTGGCTGCGCGGGCTCACCGTCTACGGGCCCGATCGCAAGGAGCCGCTGTACCCGCCCGTGCTTAGCCAGGGCGCCGCCAGCCTGCTGCCGGACGAGGACCGCCCCGCCATCCTGTTCCACTTCCGCATCGATGCCGCTGGCGCGCTCACGGAAACGGTCGTCCGGCGCGCGCTGGTCCGCAGCCGCGCGCAGCTCACCTACGCGCAGGTGGTGGAGCACGTGGAGGGTGGCGAGCAATTGTTCGCGGCGGAGGAGTGGGCGGCGGGGCTGCTGGCCATGCGCGGCTTCGGCGAGCTGCGGCAGACGGTGGAGGTCGCGCGCGGCGGCGTGTCCATCCCGCTGGTGGACCAGCACGTGACCAACCTCACGGCGCGGCGGCTGGGCTACGCGCTGGAGTTCGAGATTCCCCGTACGTCGGAAGAGTGGAACGAGCAGGTGTCGCTGCTCACCGGCCACGCCGCCGCCCTGCTGATGCTGGAGGCCAAGGTGGGGCTGGTGCGGGTGATGGGCCCGCCGGACGCGGACGCGTTGGCCGCGTTCCGGCGCGCGGCGGGCGCGATGGGCTTCCGCTGGCCCCGGGAGACGAGCTACCCGGACTTCGTGCGGTCGCTGGACCTGGCGCACCCGTGCATCACCCCGCTGCTCTGGCAGGCCCGGCGCGTGAACCGCGGGGCGGACTACCTGGCGTTCGACGGCGAGGTGCCGGCGGACCCGCTGCACCACGCGCTGGCCATGCCATACGCGCACGCCACCGCGCCCCTGCGCCGCCTGTGCGACCGCTACGTGCTGGACCTGCTCGTGCAGCTTTCCGGCGGGGCGCGTCCGTCGCCTGAAGAGGCGGCCACGCTGGGCCGGCTTCCCGCCGTGATGGACGAGGCGGAGCGGCGCGAGTCGAAGTTCGAGCGCCGCGCGGTGGACATCGCCGAGGCGTGGGTGCTGCGGGAGCGGGTGGGCGAGCGCTTCGGCGCGACGGTGCTGGGCGCGCGCGGCGGCGACGTGGAGGTGCAGATCGAGGATCCGCCCGTCCGTGCCATCGCCGACCTGGCCGGCGCGTCCGCCAAGCCCCAGCCGGGGGACGGCGTGCGGGTGCGGCTGGAGCGCGTGGACGTCGAGGCGGGCCGCGTCTTCTTTGCCCTGGACGGCGCGGCCGACGCGGGCTGATCGTCCGTCTTCATCAATCCCTCATCCTCCTCCCGGCAACCTGCCGCGCCGGACCGGAGTCACACAGTCCGTACGGCGGCGCCCCCTTCGCGTCGCGGCTCCACCCCATCCTCAGCCACGGGATACGGAAGATGATGCTTGCTGCACGCAGGAGCGCGGGGCCGCTGCTGGCCGCGGCGCTGCTCGCGCTGGACGCGGGCGCGGCGCGGGCCCAGGGCGCGATCGTGCGCCTTCCCGAGCAGGACCGCGCGCTCGCCGGCACCGCGCCGCAGGTGTTCGCCCTGGGCAAGGCGGAGGGCGCGGAGCACGAGATGTTCGGCGAGGTGTCCAGCGTTGCGTTTGACGCGGCGGAGAACCTGTACGTGCTGGACCGGCAGAGCGGACGCGTGATGGTGTACGACCGCACGGGCCGCTTTCTCCGGCAGATCGGCAAAAAGGGGCAGGGGCCCGGCGAGCTCATCCAGCCGATGGACCTGCTGTTCGCGACGGATGGAACGCTCGTCGTCTCGGACCTGGGCCGGTTCGGCTACTCGCTCTTTCGCACCGACGGCACCTTCGTGCGCAACGTGACGGCGGAAGGGCTGATGCCGGGCGCGCGGGCGGGGCTGTCGTGGCATCCGCGCGGCGGTGTCGTGGGCACCTTCCGGGAGGCGCCCGGGCTCCAGTCGGGGCCCCCGCGGATCTCCAACGCGGCCCCCCTGATGCTGGTGCCGTTCAACGGCGGGCAGCCGTCGCGCATCTTCGCCGTCCCGTCCGCCGATCGCGTGACGCAGAGCACCGCGCCCGGCCCGGGCGGGGGCACGTCGCTGACCGTGATGCGTGGCCCGCCGCCGGAGTTCACCCCCGCCACGCTGGTGGGTGTGCTGCCGGACGGCAACGTGGCACTGAGCTTTACGAGCGGGTACACCGTGCGCGTGGTGGACCTGAACGGCCAGACGCTGCGCTACCTGCAGCGCCCCATGCGCGCGCGGCTGACGACCGATCGCGACCGCGAGCAGGCCCGCGAGGCGCGCCGCGAGCGCATGGCCAGCGGGCGCGGCCGAGTCATCATTAGTACAGGCGGGGGAGGCGGCCCGGCGCGGCCCCCGATGAGCGATGCGCAACTGGAACGCATGATGGGGGAGATGGAGTTCATGGACACCATCCCCGCCCTGCAGGGGATGCGCGTGTCGCCTTCCGGCAAGCTGCTGGTGGAGCGGACCGGCGCGAACGTCGGCGACCCGGGCCCCGTGGACGTGATCACGCCCGAGGGGCAGTACCTGGGCACCTTTACGGGCATCGGCCTGCCGGATGCCATCAGCCGCGGCGGCCTGGCGGCGTACATCGACTACGACGACGACGGCGTGGGCCGCGTGATCGTTCGCCGGCTGCCGGCCGGCTGGCGCTGACCGGGGGGAATCTGGGGATGACGAAGAGGGGACGCGGCGGACGCGTCCCCTCTTCGCGTTCGGGGACCAATCGGCTCCCGCCTCCTTGCATCCGCGCCGCGCGGGCCTAGGTTGGGCGTCGGTGCGGGGCTTGCGTGTGCCCGCCGCGCCGCCCGCGGGGCCTTTCAGCGCCCCCCATCGACAACACGTCTGCCGGAGACGAGCCCCTGGTGAACCGCGAGCATCACCGCTGGCACAGCCCCTCGCTGGGCCGCGACATGGACATGCTGGTGTTTGGTCACGCAGGGGCACGCGTGCTCGTCTTTCCCACCTCCATGGGCCGCTTCTTCGAGTGGGAAGACCGGGGGATGATGAACACGCTGGGCGAGCACCTGCGCAACGGCTGGCTGCAGGTGTTCTGCGTGGACAGCGTGGACGCGGAGAGCTGGTACGCCAAGTACAAGCACCCGCACGACCGCGCCATCCGCCAGCTGCAGTACGAGAGCTACATCATCCGCGAGGTGCTGCCGTTCACGCAGAGCCGCAACGGCAACCCGTTCCTCATCGCCACGGGGGCCAGCTTTGGCGCGTACCACGCGGTGAACATGGCGTTCCGGCATCCGCACCTGTTTGGGCGGGTGATCGGGCTGAGCGGGATGTACGACATCCGCGAGTTCAGCGACGGGCACTACGACGACGCCATCAAGGCCTGCAACCCGTCGCATTACATCAGCGAGATCCACGACCACGGGCACCTGGAGGCCCTGCGCCGGATGGACATCATCCTGGCCACGGGGCGGGAAGACTCGTTCGTGGAGAACAACCGCTACCTGTCGCGCGCCCTGTGGGAGCGCGGCGTGGGCAACGCCCTGCGCCTGTGGGACGGCTGGTCGCACGACTGGCCGTACTGGCACGACATGCTGCGGACGTACATCGGGGGCTCGGACTGAGTGCGGGAGTGCGTTAGTGCGGGAGTGAACTGCGGGTTACGGGGGACAGGTTACAGGGGACAGCCTGCAACGGCGTCAGTTGGATGGATATGTCGTTGCAGTTCGACCTCCCCCAGGGGTTTTTGGGGGAGGTGCGAGCCTGAGCGAGCGGTGGGGGCGCCTCGCGGGGCTCGATGACGCGACGAGGATCGAAGACGGGACGGA
>DATING010001310.1:0-1617 GCA_035474555.1 Longimicrobium sp.
GCTTCTGGCGTTCCCAGCGGCGGGTTTACCCGCTCAGGACCAGGGCTCGCCCCTTACCTTGGGAACGCCTCCCGCACCGATCCACTTTCGCACTTTCGCACTTTCGCACTTTCGCACTTTCGCACTAACGCACTTCCCCTACCTCGGGAACGCCTCCCGCACGCCGCCATCCACCGGCAGCATCGCCCCCGTCGTGCGGGACGAGCGGTCGCTGGCCAGGAAGAGCACGGCCTCCGCCACGTCCTCCGCGCGCACCTCCACGCCCAGCAGCGTGCGCCCGCGGTACACGTCCTCCAGCTTGTCCGGCTCCACGCCGTACGCGGCCGCGCGCTGCTCGCGGATGCCCTCCCACAGGTTGCTGCCGCCGAAGATGGCGTCGGGATTCACCATGTTCACTCGCACGCCCAGCGGGCCGGCCTCGATGGCCGCCACGCGCGCCAGCTGCGCCTCGGCCGCCTTGCTGGCGCTGTACGCCGCGAAGTCCTTGCCCGGCGCCGTCACGTTCTTGGTGGCCACGAACACCAGCGCCCCGCCCGTGCCCTGCCGCCGGAAGTGCCGCAGCACCGCCCGCGTCACCAGGAAGTGGCCCGTGGCGTTCACGGCCATGCTCCGCTCCCAGTCCCCCAGCTCCAGCTGCTCGATGGGCGCGCAGTGCGCCATCCCCGCGTTGGAGACCACCACGTCCACCCCGCCGTACTCCAGGATGGCGCGCTCCAGCGCCTCGTCCACCTGCTCCGGCCGCGTCACGTCCAGCAGCCACCCCAGCGCCGATCCCAGCCCCTCGCGCTCCACCACCGTCGTCGCCACGAACTCGATCCCCGCCACGTCCACGTCCGTGGCCACCACCTGCGCCCCCGCCGCGGCCAGCCGCAGGGCGATGGCGCGCCCCAGCCCGCTGGCCGCGCCCGTCACCAGGGCCACGCGGCCGGCCAGGTCGCGCTCCGGCGGCGCCAGGGTGAGCTTGTACAGCTCCAGGGGCCAGTACTCCGCGCGGAAGCCGTCCTCCTCCGCCAGCGAGCGGTAGCCGCCCATGGCCTCCGCACCCGCCATGATGCCGATGGTGTGCAGGTAGATGTCCCGCGCCAGCATCGTCGCCCGGGGCGTGCGGCCCACGGTCCACATCCCGATCCCGGGAACGAGCACCACGCGGGGCGCGGCCTCCAGCAGGGGCTCGTCCGTGCGCCAGCGCAGGACGTACGTCTCGTACTCCGCGCGCCACCGCTCCAGCGCCCGGGTGAACATGTGGGCGATGCCGTCCGCGTCCGACGCATCCGCCACGTCCACCCACAGGGGGAGCCGCCTGGTGGTCAGGATGTGGTCCGGCGTGGCCGCGCCCGCCGCCGACGCCGCCCGCGCCCGTTCCGATCCCACGAACGCCAGCACCTCCGGCGTGTCCGTGTAGCGCACGACGACGTGCTTGTCCCGCCCCAGCGCGCCGCGGATGACGGGCGCGAGGGCCGCCGCCACCGAGCGCCGCACGCCGTCCTCCAGCCGGAACCGCGGCTCCGCCACGAACACGGGCTCCGTCGTGCGCGACTCCACGTGCGCCTTGGCCAGCGCCACCAGGTCCAGGTGCTTTCCGTACGCCTCTTCCGGCGTGGCGCCCCAGGTGACGGC
>DATING010001311.1:0-6580 GCA_035474555.1 Longimicrobium sp.
GCCACCCCTCCCGGATCTCCCCTTGCCACGAAACCGCCGTTGCCCGCTGTCCCCTGTAACCTGTCCCCTGTAACCCGCAGTTCCACCCGGCCCCGGAGCTTCGCCCTCCCGCCCCCGGGCCCGCCCCCGCTACACCCCCCCGCCCACCACCACCCGCACCAGCTGCTCCGGATCGAAGCACGTCCGCGAGATCCGCAAAACGTCCTCCGCCGTCACGGCCTCGATGCGGTCGGCGTAGCGGTCCCAGTAGTCGTCCGGCAGGCCGAACGCCTCCACCGTCACGAAGCGCCCCGCCAGCCCGCCCGCCGTCTCGAAGACGCGCGGCAGCGACAGGATCATGGCGTCCTTGGCCCGGCGCAGCTCGTCGTCCGGAACCAGCTCCGTCGCCATCCGCCGCATCTCGTTCGTCATCTCGCCCAGGGCGTCGGCCGTCACCTCCACGTCCACGGCCGTGCTCGCCTCCCATCCGCCGATGGCCAGGCCGGGATGGAACGCGCTGCGGACGCCGTACGTCCACCCCTTTTCCTCGCGCAGGTTGGCGCCCAGGCGGCTGGTGATGGTGGATCCGCCCAGGATGTAGTTGGCCACGGCACCGGCGAGCCAGTCGTCCGAGCGGCGGTCCAGGCCGGGGCCGGCGATGCGGATCTCCGACTGCGCCGCATCCTCCCACGGCACCACGACCGACTCCCCGGCCCGCGCCGCGGCGAGCGTGCGGGGAGGATAGTCGACCCTCGGCGCGTCGCCCGTCCATCCGGCGAACGCGGCGTCCAGCCCGGCCCGCAGCACCGCGGAGTCGAAGTCGCCGGAGACCACCAGGAACGCGCCGCGCGGGCGGTAGTGCGCGGCGTGGAAGGTCGCCAGCACCTCGCGGGGCACGGTGCGGATCCCCTCCGCCGTGCCGAACGACGGGTGCCCGTAGGGATGCGCCGCGCCGAACACCTCCAGCGCCGTGCGGTCGTCCGCCACGTTGGCCGGCTCGTCCTCGCGGGCGACGAGCGCGTCCAGGGACTCGGCCCGCACGCGCTCCGTCTCCGCCTCGGGAAAGGACGGGCGGGTGGCGACCTCGGCCAGGAGGGCGACCCCCTCGTCCAGCGTCTCGGAGAGGAGGATGGCCTCTACCTCGGCGAAGTCGTGGCCCACGCTGGCGTGCATGGCCGCGCCCAGCAGGTCCAGCCGCGCGTTCAGCTCGTCCGCGCCCATGGACTGCGTGCCTTCCGTCAGCAGGTGCGCCACGAGCGACGCCGTGCCGGGGTATTCCGCCGGGTCCGCGGCGCCGCCGGCCGGGATCACCAGCCGGAGCACGACCTGCGGGATGGTGCGCTTGGGGAGCGCCACCACGCGCAGCCCGTTGGCCAGCGTCCAGCGCTCGGGGCGGGGAACGCGCGGCCGCGGCGGCGCGCCCGGCACCGGCGGCGGCAGGATGGCGAGGGTGTTCTCAGGCGGCATCGGCCACCTCCTCGTCGTCCTCGTCCTCGTCCTCGTCCGATCCCTCGCCGGGGACCACGACGAGCGTGGCGGCGCGGTCCTGCGGCAGGTACTGCGCGGCCACGCGGCGCACGTCCTCCGGCGTCACGCGCTCGTAGGCCTCCATCACCGTGTTCAGCGCGTCCGGGTCGCCCAGCACCGTGGCGGCGTAGGCGAGGGCGTCGGCACGCTCCTCCACCGTGGCCATCTCGCTGGCGTGGTCGCGGCGGGCGCGGCGGACGGCGCCCAGCACCTCATCGTCGGAGACGCCGTCCCGCGCCACGTCGTCCAGCACGCGGCGGACGGCCTCT
The DNA here is from genome assembly GCA_035474555.1 of Longimicrobium sp. Classification (GTDB taxonomy): domain Bacteria; phylum Gemmatimonadota; class Gemmatimonadetes; order Longimicrobiales; family Longimicrobiaceae; genus Longimicrobium. The sequence continues at coordinate 1,776 of DATING010001311.1, forward strand.
TCCAGCTGCTCCGGCGTGATCCCCGACCGCGCTGTGGCCACGACGCCGAACAGGCCACAGAGGGCGGTGGGATAGAGATAGGTGTCCACGTCCTGCGCCAGCCGGCCGTCGCGCACCAGGGCCCGCTGCAGGCGCGAGCTGTCGCCATCCGCCAGCAGGTAGGCCAGCGTGTCCAGCGCCACCCAGTCCGCGTGCCCGTACCCCGGCACGGCGAACGCCTGGAAGATGCGGGGAAAGGAGACGTCGTCCTCCATGACTTCCCGCGGCACGCGGGGCGCGGGCGGAAGCTCCAGCGACTCGGGGCGGGGCGCCGGCGCGGGGCCGCCCGGCAGGTCGCCGAAGTACTGCTCCGCCAGCGCGAAGGCCCGCTCCGGCTCCAGGTCGCCCGCGAGGACGAGGACGGCGTTGCCCGGTGCGTAGTACGTCTGGTAGAATGCGCGCGCATCCTCCAGCGTGATCTGCTCCAGGTCGCGCAGGTAGCCGATGGTGGGCCACGAGTACGGGTGCCCGGGGGGAAAGAGCATCTCGTGCAGCCGCTCGTCGGCCAGGCCGTACGGGCGGTTCTCGTACGACTGCTTGCGCTCGTTGATCACCACGCCGCGCTGAAGCTCCAGCACCTCGTACGTCAGCGTGGGGAGAAAAAAGGCCATCCGGTCGCGCTCCAGCCAGAGCGGGAGCTCCACCGCGTGCGTGGGGACGGTCTCGTGGTACTCGGTGCGGTCCAGCCAGGTGCTGCCGTTGTTGGTGCCGCCCACGCGCTCCAGCACGTCGTCGAAGTGGCCCTTGGGCGCGTGCTGGCTCCCCTCGAACATCAGGTGCTCCAGCAGGTGGGCGAGTCCCGTGCGGCCGGGCGCCTCGTGACGCGAGCCGGCGTGGAACATCAGGTTCACGGTCACCAGCGGCGACCCGTGGTCTTCGTGGGCCACCACGCGCATTCCGTTGGCCAGCACGTGTGTGCGGCAGGGGACGCGGATGGCGGTGGATGCGGTGGTGGTGCTCAAACCGGGACCCGTTCCGTCGTTCTGGGGATGATGCCTGCTCCGTCGCTCCCGCCGCGCGGGAGCCTCGGAATCTAACACCCGCGCCGCGCCCGCGCCTCCCGCGGCGCGCGGCCTGCAATTGTCCGTGCGCATGCATCGTTCCGACGAATCTCCCGACCTTCCCGGCCTGCGCTGGCGTGCCGCGCTGAGCCTGCTGCGCCGCCTGCCGCAGGGCGCGCTTTCCCGCGGCTTTGGGCGGATGGCGGACGCGCCCATCCCCGCGTCTCTGCGCCCCGCCGTGCTCGGCGCCTTTGCCCGCGCCGTGGGGGCGGACCCGTCCGAGGCGGAGCAGCCGCTGGAGGCGTATCCCACGCTCAACCGCTTCTTCACCCGCAAGCTCAAGGCGGGCGCGCGGTCGTGGCCGGCGGATCCGTCCATCGTCGCGTCGCCGGTGGATGGCGCCGTGGGGCAGCGGGGGACGATCCGCGAGGGGCGATTGATCCAGGCCAAGGGGCGGTTGTACGAGGTGGCGCAGCTGCTGGAGGACGCGGGGGCCGCGGCGCGCTACGAGGGCGGCGAGTTCATCACGCTGTATCTCTCCCCGAGGGACTACCATCGCATCCACGCGCCCGTCGCGGGGGAGATCCGCGAGGCGCGCCACGTCCCCGGCGCGCTGCTCCCCGTGAACGCGCCGTCCGTGGCGCACATGCCGGACCTGTTCGCCCGCAACGAGCGGCTGATGTGCCACATCGACGGGCCGCTGGGGCGCGTGGCCGTGGTGGCCGTGGGCGCGTACAACGTGGGCCGCATCAGCGCCGCGTTCGATGCGGCCTGGAACGCGCCCGCCGGCGAGAGCGCGTGGGTCACGAACCGCCGCGGGATGCAGTCCGCCGCCAAACGCTACGATCCCGCCGTCCCCGTCAAGCAGGGGGACGAGATCATGACCTTTCACCTGGGATCGACGGTGGTGCTCGTCTTTGAGCCGGGGCGCGTGGAGCTGGCGCCTGGGCTCGAGCCGGGCGATGCCGTGCGGCTGGGGATGGCGATCGGGCGGAGGGTGTAGCGGCTGTTCCTCAATGACGCAGATGGGACAGGTGTTCCATCAAGTCTCTGGCACCAGCAACCTCCTTGTCTCTGTGAACGCTCTTACCATTTTGCCGAATCGGGCGAAAGTCAGTCTTGAGACAATCGCCGTAGCCCTCCGAGACGCGCCTGCGGCACTTGGCGTTCCGGATGCTGCCACAATTCGTACTGTGGTCGTGCATGACAATGGTGAGGCACATCAGTACGGGACTGTACTCGAAGTTGTCGGTACGGAGACTCAGTTGGATAGTACTCAGATACCGTTAGCAGAGGGTCGGCTCGAACTGCTTTCGCGCAAAGTGCGGCTGTCGGACATTGATGCCTTAAGCACCTTGGTCAGCTTCCTTACAGACTGGCCGAGCACGTCTCGCCTCGGTTCCGAGTCGTTTGAAAGCGAAACGTGGGTGGAACGCTCCACCCGCGAGTATGCTGATCGGCCAACTCCCCTCTGGACAATTGATCTTACGTTTGCAGAGGGCACCCCCCGTAGTCGTGTTCCAAAGTTGCCCGAGCCGTTCTATGATGATTCTAGTGGGTTTTTCGCTGACCGGATTGCTGTGGCTGCGGGAAAATGGCTCCGAGCGCCCAACGTGGGCCGAGAGTGGGAAGCAAATGGCGTATTCCGGATAATCCTGCCAGATCCACGAGCGCACTTCGAGAGAGTACAGGGGGATGGTCACGAAATCCGAGCCGAGATTGCCAACCGCGGAGCACTTGATCTGGTGTGTGCGGCTAACCTTGATGATCAAGAGCGCGGGCGATACGACGAGGTTGTTCGTGTGGTAAGTTCCGAAGTTGTATTCACGTCAGAAACAAGGGTCCGAGGTTACCAGCTATACCTACTGGACCGCACCGGCAGGTGGTACGACCGGATCAGCGGATATCCAGCACCGCCCGAGATGGAGGAACAGCCGCCGCGGTTTACGCCTTCACAACAGCAGATGATCGCAGATGCCGAAAATGGGGAGACCGTTCACGTTGAACTAAAGGCTTGGATCCCGCCCAAAGGTGAAGAAGCGAAATACCGTGATCTTCTTAAGACCGTGTGTGCATTCGCGAATGCAGAAGGAGGCAGGCTGTACATCGGGATCTCCAACGAAGGCGTTGTTGTCGGAGTAGAAACGTACCTCCGCAGGCTCTACAAGGAGCAGTATGGTGTGGACGGAGAGTTCGCACGGAAGGAATATGCTCGCCAACTGCGACAGAATATCCGGGACGGCTTGGAGCCGGAAGTCGAGCCTGTGTTCACGTGGATTGCGCTGGCCGGACATGACGTCCTCTGTATTGTAGTCCCTTCCAGTACAAAACGTCCGCACTATGTCACTGGAACTCGGGAGATATTCGTTCGAAAGAATGGGACAAGTCGCACGGCCCTACCACTGGAAACCCAGCAGATGCTACGAGTTCGCTAAGATAATGAACCCTGATCACATGCAGGATCCCACAGATGCATGTTCTTTCGAAGGCCCCGCCCGGTGCATGCCGGGCGGGGCTTCGTGTTGCGCGGATCGCTGCGGCGCGATCAGCAGACCTGGACGGAGAAGCAGTCGCCGCAGGTGATCTTACACGTCTCGCCACAGCTGGCGATGCACGCGGACATGTTGCACTCCGTGGCGCCGCACGTGCCCTGGTTGCAGGTATCGCCCGCGCACGTCTGGAACGGGTAGCTCGCCGCGTTCGCCTCTACCGTGCCGCGCACGCCCGCCTGCAGGTCCGTGGCGAACGAATCGACGCGCAGGTCTTCTACGCTGAGCCGGAGCTTTGCCATACGTCCCTCCCCCTGTGGCCGACGGCTGGCGCGCCGCGCGGAATGCGCGGGTGCCCCATCGGAGTGCCGCAGAAGCTATAGGCAGATCCTGTTTCCCACAATATCATGCGGAAAAAGTATGTATGCGGTGTGGAAAACTGGTGTTTTTCGTGAACGTGTGAGGACCTGTCGAGGCTGGAGACGCGGCTCCACGCACGGCGGATGAGCGGGGGAGCCGATCGGCATCGGCTCCCCCGGCGGGCTACGGCGCTCGGGCTGCGACGATCAGGCGCAGCCTAGCAGTTGTTGTCGCAGCTGATCTTGCAGGTCTGCGGACAGCTGGCGATGCACAGGGACATGTTGCACTGCGTCGCCACGAAGGTGCCCTGCAGGTAGTCGTCGCCGCCGTCCGTCGCGGGCGGGGCGTCCCAGGCGTGCGCCTGCACCGTGCCGGCACGCCCGCCCGCGGTGGCGGTGGCGAACGAGTCGACGCGCAGGTCTTCGAGGGCGAGCTGGAGCTTTGCCATGTGGATCTCCTCCGGTAGCCGGTGGCTGGCGCCGCGCGGACACGCGACGGCCCGTCGAGAGTCCTGAATCTACCCGCCCGCCCTGCATCCAACAACATCGGTTCCTGAACGGTGTGCCGCTTCTCCGATGGCAGGGAATGCCGCCGCGCCCACCCTTCCGGCGCGCGATTCGGCACAGCGTCCCCCAACCTGCTCACGCCCGTCGCCGCGCGAGGACGATCGGAAAACCGGGAAATCGGCATCTCGTTGCATGGAAACGCATTGCGTCGGGGCACCCGGATTGCTCGACTCGCCGCGCCTGCCTTCGTTTCCCCCCGCGCCCCCCCGGACCGATGCGACGCCTGCGCACCCTGCATCCGCTCTGTTTCACGCTCGCGTTCATGCTGGCCGCGTGTGATTCGCCACCGACCGGCAGCGACAACGGCAATGGCAACGACCCGGAGTCCCAGATCGCGTGGCTGCGCGACA
>DATING010001312.1:0-2826 GCA_035474555.1 Longimicrobium sp.
CCCCGAACACCGGGAGAGGGGCCGCATCACTGGATCACGTCACGGGACAGGTCCGTCCGTCCGGCGAGGGTCGGGCACGGGACGGTAGATCCTTCGGTCGGCGCCGGAGTCCTCGGCACGGGATGGACCCGGCGGCGCCTCCCTCAGGAAAACAAGCGGCGTGAAGCAGATGCGTCCGAGGACCGCCAGTGGTCTCGCCGAAGCCTCAGTTCCGCGCGGCTGCGGCGGCCGCCTGCGCGGCGGCGCGGGCGGCGGTGTCGCGCGAGGCGCGGCTGGCGATGGACTCGGCCACCAGCGGCGGATTGGGGCGGCCGTGCTTCTTGTTCAGGTAGAAGTCCGCGAGCTGCGCGGCCACCGGCGCCGCCACCCGCCCGCCGCTCTCGCCGAACTCCACGATCACCGCCACCACGATCTCCGGGTCGCCCCCGCGCGGCCCCGCGAAGCCCGTGAACCACGCGTGGTCCCGCTTGGGGTCCGTGGAGTTCTGCGACGTGCCCGTCTTGCCGTACAGCTTCCAGTTCCGCAGCTCCACCGCGTGCGCCGTGCCCCCGGCCTCCACCACGGCCGCCAGCCCCTGCCACACGGACGCCAGCGTCTGCTTGCTCACGCCCAGCTCCGTTTCCACGGGCGCGTCGCGGCGCACCACCAGGTGCGGGGCGCGCGCGGTGCCGTTGCCCGCCAGCGCGCTGTAGAACTGCGCCATCCGCAGCGGCGTCTGCGCGTTGGGCCCCTGCCCAATGGACACGTTCATCACCTCGCTGGGCGGCGCCCGCCAGCCAAAGCGCTTGACGTACCACTCGCGGCTGGAGGGGAACGTGCCCGATCGCTCGCCCGGCATGTCCACCCCCGTGGGGCGCGAAAAGCCCAGCCGCGTGCCCGCCTGCGTGAGCTCGCTGAGCCCCAGCCGGATGCCCAGCTGGTAGAAGTACACGTTGCAGGAGTTGGCGATGGCCTGGATGAGGTTCTGCGGGCCGTGCCCCTCGCGCTTCATGCAGCGCGAGTAGCGGCCGGCGTACGCCATGCCGCCCACGCACGCCACGGGCATCACGTACTCCGGCGTGATGACGCCCCGCTCCAGCCCCACGACCGCGGTGGCCAGCTTCCACGTGCTCGCCGGCGGGTAGATGCCGGCGATGGCGCGGTTCAGCAGAGGGCGCGAGGGGTCGCGGTTCAGGGCCGACCAGTCGCGCCCGCTCACCCCGCCCACGAACAGGTTGGGGTCGTACGTGGGGGCGGAGTACAGGGCCAGGATCTCGCCCGTGGAAGGCACCATGGCCACGGCCGCGCCGCGCATCCCCTCGGGCCACACCTGGTGGGCGTAGCGCTGCAGGTCCAGGTCCAGCGTAAGGCGGATGTCCTCGCCCGCCTCGGGGGGATCGTTGATCTGCGGGGCAAAGCGGCCCAGCACCCGGCCGCGCGAGTCCACCTCCACGTACTGCGCGCCCATGGTGCCGCCCAGCGCCCGCTCGTACTGCCGCTCGATCCCCGTCTTGCCGATGTGCTGGCCGGCGCGGTACCCCTCGAACGCCGTGTCCTGCAGCTCGCGGTCGTTGATCTCCAGCACGTAGCCCACCACGTGCGCCACGGCGGCCCCGGCGGGGTAGCGGCGCACGGGGCGGGTCTCCAGCCGCAGGCCGTGGATGCGCCCGCGCCGCTCCTTGAGCTTGGACACCTGCTCAAAAGTCAGGTGCGGCACCACGGGCACGGCCCGGCCGCGGCTGGTGCGGGCCGCCTCTACCGCCGCCTCCACGGCGGCGGAGTCCAGCCCCAGCAGCTGCACCACCGGCGCCAGCCGGGCGCGCACGGAATCCGGCGGCCCCGGCTCCACGGACAGGCCGTACCCCGTGACGGTCTCGGCCACCAGCTGGCCGTTGCGGTCCAGGATGGCGCCGCGCGGGGCGGGGACGGGCACCACGTCGAAGCGGTTGTCGTCCGCGCGCAGGACGAACTCGCCGTTGCGGATGATCTGCGTGCGGAAGAACGCCGACCCCAGCAGCCCCAGCGCCATCACCAGGAACAGGATGGACGACAGGGCGCGGTTGCGGCGTGCGTGCGGGTGAAACGGGTCCGCCGGGCGGACCGTGAGCTCCAGGTAGCGCGACATGCGGGTGCGCGGGGCCAACGGGACTGCAGGGAAAGCGCCGTAAAGTTATACACGATCAACGATTTGCGCCAGATGGAACCGCGCCGCGGCCCCGGGGTTCAACAAAGCGCGGGCCCGGGCGCCGCAACGCGCGCCTTGCGCCTGCGCCGCGACGCGCTAAGTTTCTCGCATCCCGCGCCATTCCGCCTCCGCATGTGTGCCTCCGCGGCACGCAACTTGACGTCTTTTCGCAGCGCCAATCAACACGCGGAGGCGGTTTTCCCAATTGATCCGTACGGCGATCTGCCGGCGGGCCTCGGCGTTTTCAGGATCAGCAAACCCAACATCACCGAATGAGCCTTTCCGCCCAACCGTCTGCCGCGGCGCGCCCTGCGTCCGCGCCCGAGCCCCCCGCGGACGGTATACTCGAAGTCCTTCCCAGCGGCAGCGGGTTCCTGCGCACCAGCGCCAGCGGGTACCAGGCCGCGGACGGCGACGTCTTCGTTTCGCAGTCGGTCATCCGCCGCCTGGGGCTGCGCACCGGCGACCGCGTGCAGGGCACCATCGGCACGCCGCCGGGGCGCGGCAAGAGCCCGCCGCTGGACGAGGTGCACACGGTGAACGGGCTGGACCCGGCGCAGGCCCGCGGCCGCGCCGACTTCGGCAGCCTGCCTGCCTCGTACCCCGACGAGCGCCTCAAGCTCGAGATCGTCGCCGACGGCGACGGCAAGTCCCGCCGCGAT
>DATING010001313.1:0-2791 GCA_035474555.1 Longimicrobium sp.
TCGATGGGCACGTCCGCCGTGTGGCGGATGAAGCGGCGGGGGTTGGTGCGGGAATCGGTCATGCGGCGGCGGCGGTGACTGCGGACGCGGCTTCCTGGACGAACTGGACCAGCGAGCGGATCCGTGGCTGCTCCACGAAACGCGCCGCGGCCTTGGCGTTGATCCGGGCGAGGAACGTGTCCCCATCCATCCCGGCCTCCGCCAGCAGCCGATCCAGCACGGCACGGGGCCGGAACTCGCCCTCGATCTTCTCGCGCTCGGTGAGCGGCCGGCCGAGAACGCACTCCAGCGCCTCGGGGTCGCTGAACAGCACTGCCTCCACCTGTGGCACGGCCATCAGCACGTCCGCGAGGATCCCGCCGAAGTTCCCCGCGGGGAGCAGGTACTCGAGCTCCGCTTCGTGCTCACGCACCTTGTGGGGTTCCACCGAATCCGCATCCATCACGACGGCCACCGGAGCGCTCCTCTGGCTCAGGAGTGAGCTTCCCAACGACAGCGCCATCGTGAACTTTCCGCCTCGCAGGACGGTGTGCTCCGGCAGCTCCTGCGTATCCAGTAGCCGGCGGAGCAGCTGGGTCTGGAACTCTGTCTGCGCGACGATATAGGTCTTCACGAAGCCATCTCCACGAGAATGCTTCCGTTGGGCTCCCCGTTTTCGATGCTGATGCGGTACTTGCCGATCAGTCCCGTCGAAAAGTCTTCCCGCTTGAGAAGGTATGCAATCTCCTCACCATTCCAGAGCAGAACGTTCTGCGGCGCTACGAAGCGAGCCAGCGTGATCGCCGACTCCGTGAAGCCGTTGCGGCTGAAGAGCAGCCCTGCGGCTCCCGCGGGCCGCCGGAGCAGCTGATTCCGTAGCTTGGCGACGACCGCGATCGTCACGGGCTCGGCCGTGTCCTTGCACTCCAGGATGCACGACAGGCCGTTCAGATGCACCGCTCCGTCGATCTGCTCCACGATCGCGCCATCGACCCGCACAGGGTACGGCCACCGCACCGTGGCGCCGCTGAGCTCGAACGCCCGGAGGACGAGGTGCTCCAGCGCCTTGCCGGGAGGCCAGCCGGATGCACCCGCTTCGATCTGCTTCCAGAAGCGCCGCAGGCCCGGCCAGTCCAGCTGCCGGATGCGATCCACGTAATCTACCGACATCGCCTCGTTCGCGAGGGAGAGATTTCAGGTGTGCTCACCGTGCGCATCCAAGGGTAATCGAACGAAGGGGACAGCACCAGTGGTGTCGTCACGTCGTCCGAAACGTGTTCGCGCGGCGACGGGAAAGGGTTCGCACTTGCGTCATCCGTCCCCTGCCATTATCGTTTCGGCCGCACCTGAAAGGGTGCCGCGGCGAGTTGCAGCGATTGCTCCGCGTTATAAATGTGCTAAACCGCTCGCGGGGACCCCGCAGCGGAACGTACGCTGCGGGGTCCCTTTCGTTTTTTGAGATGTGACTGAATCCCGGCCCGGGACGTTCCCGGGCGGCGCGAGCGCTTTGACCGACAGCTTGGCGGGCTCGCACCAGCAACGGGAGATCGCCTAAAGCGTCAAACGGGCCCGACCGTCCTGACCGACGGCGGGCCTTTTTTCAGTCGGTCCCACCCGTTCAACCCGCGAGACCCGCATGAGCACCGTCCTGACCGAGACCGAGGCGCCGGCCGCCGTCACCTACACCTTTACCAGCGAGTCCGTGTCCGAGGGGCACCCGGACAAGGTGTGCGACGCCATCGCCGACAGCATCCTGGACGCGCACCTGGCGCAGGACCCCGCCAGCCGCGTGGCCTGCGAGGTGCTGGTCAAGGAAAGCAACGTGGTGCTGGCCGGCGAGATCACCAGCAACGCGCAGGTGAACTTCGAGCAGGTGGTGCGCGACGCCATCCGCGAGATCGGCTACACGGACGCGGACCAGCCCTTCCGCGCCGACGACGTCAACATCATCTCCTTCCTCTCGGCGCAGGCGGGCGAGATCGCCCAGGGCGTGGACGTGGAGACGAGCCTGTCCGGCGACCAGGGCGCGGGCGACCAGGGCATCATGTTCGGCTACGCGACGGACGAGACGCCGGAGCTCATGCCCCTGCCCATCCTCCTCGCACACCGCCTGGCCGCGTCGCTGGCCGCGCACCGCAAGGCGGGCTCGGTGGACTGGCTTCGCCCGGACAGCAAGACGCAGGTGTCGGTGGTGTACGACGGCAACACGCCCGTCGCCGTGACGGACGTGCTGGTGAGCACGCAGCACACGGCGGACGTGGACCAGGACGCCATCCGCCACTTCGTCGCCACGACGGTGGTCCCCGAGGGGCTGGGCGGCTGGTACCACGACGACCTCAAGATCCTCGTGAACCCCACCGGCAGCTTCGTGCAGGGCGGGCCGTCCGCCGACGCGGGCGTGACGGGGCGCAAGATCATCGTGGACACGTACGGCGGCATGGGCCGGCACGGCGGCGGCGCGTTCAGCGGCAAGGACCCCAGCAAGGTGGACCGCAGCGGCGCGTACTTCTGCCGCTTCGTGGCGCGCGAGATCGTCCGCGCGGGGCTGGCCAAGCGCGCCGAGGTGCAGGTGGCGTACGCCATCGGCATGGCGCAGCCGGTGTCGGTCAAGGTGGATACGTTCGGCACGGGCGACGCCCGCGCGGCGGCGGAGTTCGTGAAGACGGGCTTCGACTTCCGCCCGCGCGCCATCATCGAGCGGCTGGACCTGCTGCGGCCCATCTACCGCGGCACCACCAACTACGGCCACTTCGGCAAGCCGGAGCTGCCCTGGGAGCAGGCGCGCTGATCCGGCACGCGTGCGGAACCTCGC
>DATING010001314.1:0-5575 GCA_035474555.1 Longimicrobium sp.
CGGCGCGCCGGCGGCGGCGCAGGTAAACCCGCGGATCACGGACGCGGAGTCGCTCCTCCGCAGCATGCACGACCGCTACGCCGACAAGTGGTACAGCACCCTCACGTTTACGCAGACCACCACGCGCGTGCTGCCCAACGACTCCGTCACGGTGGAGGAGTGGCGCGAGTGGGCGGCCATCCCGGGGCGGCTGCGCATCGACATGGGGCCGCCGGAGCAGGGGCGCACCGTCATCTTTGCCCGCGACAGCACCTTCGCCCTGAGCCACGGGCGCGTGGTGCAGCGCGTGGACCGGTGGAACGACCTGATGCCGCTGGGCTTCGACGTCTACATGCAGCCGGTGGAGCGCACGCTGCAGCAGCTGCGGCGCGGCGGATTCGACCTGTCGAAGTTCCACGTGGACTCGCTCGACGGCGTGCCGGTGTACGTGGTGGGCGCGGAGCGGGGAGATTCGCTCAGCAAGCAGTTCGCGATCGAGGCGGACCGGCTGCTGTTCATGCGGCTCATCGACCCCATCCCCAACCAGCCGGGCAAGACGCAGCACGTGTGGTTCCGCCGGTACGAGCCGCTGGGGGAGGGATGGATCGCCCCGGAGGTGGAGGTGCTGGTGGACGGCCGCCGCGTGTTCCACGAGACGTACGCCGACGTACGCATCGGCGAGCCGCTGGACGAGGCGCTGTTCAACCCCGACGCGGCGCCCTGACGCGCGAAATCGACCCGCGCCGGCCGCGGCACGATCGCGGCCGGCATCCCCACCCCGTACCCTCCGCATCCCCATGGCCGGCACCCGGCAGCTTCCCCGCTCCGCCACCCTGCGCATCATCCGCATCGCCCTGCTGAGCGGGGTGCTGGTGTTCGGCGGGATGGCGTACTACCTCACGGATCAGCGCGGCGGCGGGCTCGCCCCGGAAAACGGCGGCGTGCTGCAAATCGTGAACATCATCATCCTGGTGGGCGCGGCGGTGGGGATCATGATCATCCAGCGCCGCCACCTGGCCGAGAGGGACCCCAAGAAGCGCACCACCTTCAACATCATCGCGTGGGCCCTGGGCGAGGCGACGGCGCTGTTCGGCGGCGTGCACTTCATGCTCGTGGGCAACCCCATCCCCTACTTCGTGGGGCTGGTGATGATGATCGCGTCGTTCGTCGTGGTGCCCATCCGGGAGTAAGGGCGCGGGCTGGGCGAGGCTGCGCACCGGGCGCAGCCGTTACGGCAGGGACCCGCGTCTACGGTCGTCGACGGGGCGGTGCCGCATTGGGTTCGCGCGCGGCGTTGCCCGTGTGGACGAGCGAGGCGCCGCACCGCTCCGGCACTGGGGGCCGCGAACCCGCGTGGCTCCACCCGATCCGCCCGCGCCTTACTCGCCCTCGGAGGCCAGGCGCTGGAGACTTGCGGCCATCTCCGCGATGATCTCCCGCTGCTCGGTCAGAGCCCTGTTCGCCGCCTTGACGTCGAGCCGGGCACCCTCCGCCGCGGCACGCGCATCCTCCGCCGAGCAGCGCGACTCTTCGGCCGAGGCCCGTGCTTCTTCCGCCAGGACGCGCGCGTCCTCCGCCACGCGCCGGACCTCCTCCAGGACTTCACGCTTGAGTTCGGCCCGCGCACGGGCGTTTTCCATCCGCCTGCGTTCACCTTCACCGGCTACACGTTCGGATTCGCTTACCTGCCGCGCGAGTTCCTCGGCGTGCCGCTCCGCCTCGGCAAAGATGCGGCTTTCCTAAGCGATCTCGCGTTGCTGTTCAGCGGGGGGGGGGGGCGAATCCATCATCGTACTTTTGCATCGGAGGATCTGGGCCAGGGGCCAGGGGTTACGGGCCAGGGAAGGCGGCGCACCAATCATACCGGCCCGATGGATCTGCGTGCGAGGCGGCCGGCGGCCGGAGTGCCCCGTGACGGGGTGCGCGGACGCGCCCTGCACTGGCTCAAGGTGTAGCCGCGCCTGGAGCACGGCCCCAGGCGTTGCAGCCCTGTCCCAGGCTTTCCGGGACAAGGCAGATTGATTTCCTGGGCGACGCCGACGATTCCTCCCTCATTCGGATCTCCGGCACCGGCCGAACCATCTCCATCCCCGTAATCGGCGTTCGCCTCTTGCGACGGACTCCTCCGGGCGACGGACTGCGCCCGATCCAGCCCGCGCCCGCGGACCCATCCAAACGGCCGCCCCTCATTGCCCGTGCTGTCGCTCCGGGGGGGATCGGCAGGGTGAACTCCATGGATTCGCACGGGGCCGCCCTCGACGCGCGAGAGCAACGAACACGGGTGCCAATCCGCCGATCCACTGCCGCAGAAGAGGGCCATCCTTTGCCTGGCACCCTCACGTGTCCAGACTGATTTTCCACGTGGAGGGTGGACGTGCAGGACGGACCGCATGGCCTGAAGCGCACCATCCGACGCCGGAAGGGAACGGGCGTTTTCTGCCACATTGCGGCGGTCATCCAGTATTTCCGCGCCTCCCGCGCCCGCGGAAGGTGACGGTCCGGAGCGAACGTCGTCGTTGTACTGTTACACGATCGTGTATTACCTTGGGTGGGACCTCCATCTGTTTATGACCCTCCCTCCTCATCGCGACCGCGGTCCCATCGACATGCGCCGCAGCCCCCTCTCCGCATCCCCGTTCTCGCCCCCGGACCGCGGCCGCGTGCCCGACGGCGCCGCTGCCCTGACGCGCGTGGCCGCACGCACCCTGGACGCCCCCGCCGTGCTCCTCGCGGCCCGGAGGGGGCGGCACTGGATCGTGCGCGCGGTGCACGGCCTGCCCGCGGCGTGGGCGGACGGGGTGACCGAGGCGTGGCTGTCGCATGGGTACGCGGCCGCGCTCCGGGAGCCGCTGGCCATCGAGGACACGGCGGCCTCCCCGCTGGCCGGACCTTCGCTGCTCCCCGAGGCCGGTGCCCGCGCGGCGCTGGTGGCCACCGCCGGCGGCCGGGACGAGGGCGTGCTGCTGGTCGCCATGACGCCGGACCCCCGCGCGTGGACGGCGGACGACCGCGAGGCCGCGCGCGACCTTGCCGACATGGCGTTCGCGGGGCTGGCGGAAGAATCCGAGCGGCGGCGGCTGCGCGACTCGCTGCGGACGCTGCACACGGCCGTGGAGACCATGCAGCTGGGGGTGACCGTCACCGATCCCGCCGGGCAGATCGTCTACACCAACCCCGCCGAGGCCGCCCTGCACGGCTACGCGGTGGAGGAGCTGCTGGGACAGCACGCCCGCGTCCTGGCGCCCCGCACCCTGTGGAGCACGGCGGAGCGCGCGCCCAGGGGGATGGGCAGCTGGACACGCGAGAGCGTGAACGTGCGCCGCGACGGGAGCGAGTTTCCCGTGGTGCTGTGGTCCGATGCCGTGGCGGACGAGGAAGGGCGCCTGCTGGGGCTCGTCACCTGCTGCCAGGACGTGACGGCCACCCGCGCGGCAGAGGAGGCCCTGCGCACCAGCGAGGAGCGCTTCCGGCAGCTGGCCGAGCACATCGACGCCGTGTTCTACGTGAACGACGGCGCCGACCTGGCCCACACCACCTACGTGAGCCCCGCCTACGAGCGGCTGTGGGGGCGCAGCCGCGAATCCCTGTTCGCCGCGCCGCGCTCCTGGACGGACGCCGTGCACCCGGACGACCAGGCGCGGGTGCGCGCCGCCCTGGCCGTGCAGGTGGAGGCGGGCTACGACGTGGAGTACCGCATCGTCCGTCCCGACGGCGAGGTGCGGTGGATCCACGACCGCAGCTTCGCCATCCCCGACGCGGACGGGCGCATCTACCGCTACGCCGGCATCGCGGAGGACGTGACGGCGCGGCGCGCGGCGGAGGCGGCGCTGCGGGTGTCGGAGCAGCGCTACCGCGAATTGTTCGAGGGGATGCCCGTGGGGCTGTACCGCACGGCGCCGGACGGCCGCCTGCTGGACGTGAACTCGGCCCTGGCCACCGCGCTGGGCTTTCGCGACCGCGCGAGCCTGCTGGCGGCAGAGGTCGATGACCTGGTGGCGGACCCGGCGGACCGGCGGGAGTGGCGGCGCCGCATCGACGCGGACGGGGTGGTGCGCGACTTCGAGATGCTGAACCGGCGCCGGGACGGGGCCCTGATCTGGCTGCGGGACAGCGCCCGCGCCGTCCGCGGGCCCGACGGCGCGGTGCGCCACTACGACGGCGTGCTGGAGGACGTCACGGAGCGCAAGCAGGCGCAGGAGGCGCTGCGCCGCGCCCACGACGAGCTGGAGACGCGCGTCCGCGAGCGCACGGCCGAGCTGGACGCGGCCAACCAGCGCCTGCGGGCCGAGGTGGAGGAGCGGTCGCGCTCGCAGGCGGCCCTGCGCGAGAGCGAGGAGCGCTACCGGCTGGTGGCCGAGACGGCGTCGGACGGCATCGTCAGCATTGACGGGGAGGGGACCATCGTGTACGCCAACCCGGCCGCGGAACGGATCTTCGGCATCCCCGCCGATCGCATGGCGGGCTCGCCGCTCGTAAGGCTGATGCCGGAGCGGATGCGCGGCCGGCACGAGGCGGGGCTGGCGCACTACCTGGCAACGGGCGAGCGGCGGCTGGCGTGGCTGAGCGTGGAGATGCCCGGCATCCGCGCCGACGGCACCGAGATCCCCCTGGAGCTCAGCTTCGGCGACCTGCAGGACGGCCCGGCGCGGCTGCTCACGGCCGTCATCCGCGACGTGTCGGAGCGCCGGCGCGCGGCCGACGCACTGCGCGTGAGCGAGGAGCGCTTCCGCACGGTGGTGGAGAATCTGGGCGAGGCCATCCTCCTCACGGACCTGGACGACCGCGTGATCTACGCCAGCCCCCTGGTGCACGAGGTCACGGGGTACGCGCCGGCGGAGATGGAGGGATCGGTGGCCCACGAGCTCCTCCTCCCCGGCCCGGAGAAGCAGACGCTGCTGGATACCATGAAGCGGCGCGCGGAGGGGTTCCCCGAGCGGTACCAGGTGCCCATCACCCGCAAGGATGGGTCGCGGGCGTGGATCGAGGTCATCGGCACGCCCCTGCGCGACGGGGACGGCACCGTCGTGGGGACGCTGGGGGCCATCACCGACATCACGGAGCGGCTGCGGTCGGAGCAGGAGCTGCGCGCCGTGCAGGAGCGCTTTCGCCTGGTGGTGGAGACGGTGCGCGACTACTCCATCGCCACGCTGGACACGCACGGCTTCGTGCTGAGCTGGAACGCGGGCGGCGAGCGGATCACCGGGTACGCCGTGGAGGAGATCCTGGGCCGCCACCTGTCCATCTTCTACACGGCGGAGGACCAGGCGGCGGGGCTTCCCGCGGCCGTGCTGCGGACGGCGTCGGCGGAGGGGCGGGCGGAGCACGAGGGGTGGCGTGTGCGGCAGGACGGCACGGGCTTCTGGGCGCACACGGTGCTCAACGCCCTGCACGACGACGCGGGGGCGCGCATCGGCTTCGCGGCCATCACCCGCGACCTGACCGCCGCCCGCGAGGCGGAGGAGGCGCTGCGCCGGAGCGAGGAGCAGCTGCGCCACTCGCAGAAGATGGAGGCCGTGGGACGGCTGGCCGGGGGGATCGCCCACGATTTCAACAACCTGCTCACGGCCATCAGGGGCGGCGCGCAGATGCTGCTGCT
>DATING010001315.1:0-4258 GCA_035474555.1 Longimicrobium sp.
TCGACGTGCGGCGGCGCGGCGGGGGCGAGCACCACCTGGCCTCCATCGCCGACCTGGTGGACTGCGTGGAGGCCCACAACGCCCGCACCTGGGGCACCGGCGTCAACGAGCAGGGCGAGGCGTGGGCCGTGGCCCGCGGACTGCCCCTGGGCGCCGGGAGCGACGCGCACACGCTGGGCGAGATCGGCACGGCGTACGTGGAGGTGCCCGCCTTCGAGCTGAACCGCGCGTCGTTCCTGGCCGCGCTGCGGGCGGGGCGCGTGGCGGCGCGGGGGACGTCGTCGCAGGTGGTCGCGGCGTACTCGGCGTACGCGAAGGTGCGGAAGATGGTGTTTCGGGGCTGAGCGGGCGTTCGCGGGGCGGTGGCGGGGTTCGCGGCGGGAAACCTGCGGGGGACGGGTTACAGGGTACAGGTTACAGCCACCAACTGCGGGACTGCGTGGAGGGATGATGACGAAGCGGATGCTGCTGGCGCTGGTGATGATGGTCTCGGCCGCGGCGTGCGGCGGCGGGACGGAGGGCGGCGAAGCCCCGTCCGCGGAAGGCGGCACCCGCGCCGACAGCGCGCAGTCCGACAACACCAGCCAGAACGGCGCACACACGGGCGGGTGACCGGCGGGGGCTCGTCCTCGGAGACCCCGCGTGATGGCGAGGTGCCGGACAGAGCGAATGAATTCGCCGCAACAAACACACGAAGTCCGCCTGCGCGGACTCCCGTCCCGGGACAGTGCCGCGGGACAGGGCGGAGTGCCTGCACGACCGGGTAGATTCCCCGGTCGCGCCGGAGGGACGTCGCGGGCTTGGGCTGGTGTGGCGCTCCCTCGGGATGACAGGCGGGTGACAGGTGGAGAAGAGAAAACCCCGTCCGGCACACGCCGGACGGGGTTTTCGGTATTCGGGGCCCACTACCCAGCACGATGCGCTTCCGTGCACGGGCCAGTCCGCGCAGGCGGACTTCGTATCGTTGTTGCGGCGAATTCATTCGCTCTGTCGCGATGCCCGGCTTCCCCGGCTCGATGCCGCCTCGCCGCCGCCGCCGTTGCAGGCTGTAACCTGTAACCTGTCCCCTGTAACCCGCTCCTCTGTCCCCCGCCCTCGCCACGACGCATCTTGATCCCGCGCAAAGCACCGCATCACCGGAGATCCGAAATGAACGACTACGATCCGCGACGCGAGGCCCCGCTGGACCTCGCGTCGGTGTTTCTGGGGCCCAAGGGCGAAAACGCCGACGTCTTCGAAAAGCTGCTGCTGGAGGCGTTTCGCGACCACGTGTTCTGGCGCCGCAACTTCCATCCGGAAGACGGCTTCCACGTCACCGAGGGCGAAAAGCACAGCCCCGACTACCAGCAGGCCATCAGCACCCTTTCCCAGGAGCTGATGGGGCTGCTGGGCGAGCTCAAGGCCGGCGTCCCGTTCTTCAGCCCGCGCTACATCGGGCACATGACGTCGGACCTGACCATGGCGAGCCTCATCGGCTACTTCGCCACCATGCTGTACAACCCCAACAACGTGGCCGCCGAAGCCAGCCCGGTGACCACGCGCATGGAGCTGGAGGTGGCGGCGCAGCTGGCCCGGATGATCGGCTACGACCCCGACGCGCAGTGGGGCCACCTCACCAGCGGCGGCACGGTGGCCAACTACGAGGCGCTGTGGGTGGCCCGCAACGTCAAGTATCTCCCCGTGGCGGTCCGCTGGGCGGCAGAGGAGATGGGGATCACGGGCCTCGCCGTCACCCTGCCGGACGGCTCGCAGGCGCTGCTGGACCAGCTGGACCTGTGGCAGATGCTGAACGTGATGCCCCCCGCCGCGCTGGACCTGGCCGCGCGCTATCGCGAGCGGGTGGGCGACGCGTACCGGGCCGTGCACGCGCTGGCGTCGCACTCGCTGGAGGGGCTGGGATTCCAGGAGTTCGGCCGCCGCCTGGGCACCGTCTACGGCGACGCGCTGCCGCCGGGGGTAGTGCTGGTGCCGTCCACGGCGCACTACTCGTGGGAGAAGATCTGCCGCACGCTGGGCATCGGCGGGGCGCAGCTGGTGCACGTGCCGGTGGACCGCCGCTTTCGCATGGACCCGGACGCGCTGGACGCCACCGTGCGGCGGCTGGCGGAGCGCCGGCAGCCCATCATCGCCTGCGTCTCCGTGATCGGCACCACGGAGGAGAGCGCGGTGGACCGGCTGGACCTGGTGGCCGACGCGCGCGAGCGGCTGGGGCGGGAGCTGGGCGTGGGATTCTTTCTACACGCGGACGCGGCGTGGGGCGGGTACGCGGCCGCCATCACGCGCGGGCCGGACGGCGCGCGGCGCACCTACACGCAGGCCATGCGCGACTACGCGCCGGAGGTGTGGCCCGAGGAGGGCGTGTACCGCGGGCTGGTGGCCATGGAGCGCGCGGACAGCGTCACCATCGACCCGCACAAGCTGGGCTTCGTCCCCTACCCCGCCGGCGCGATCAGCTTTCGCGACCGCCGCTCGCGCGACCTGGTGGCGGTGGAGGCGCCGTACATCTTCCACCGCGGCGCGTCGGAGTGGGGGTACATCGGCCGCTTCATCATGGAGGGGAGCAAGCCGGGTGCGGCGGCGGCGGCGGTGTGGATGAGCCACAAGGTGCTGCCGCTGGATTCGCGCGGGTACGGGCGGATGATCGGCGCCACGGCGCGCGGCGCGCTGGTGCTGCACCGCCGCCTGAGCGCTGGCGACTGGAGCCCGTTCCGCGTGGTGCCGCTCCCCGCGCCGGACTTGAACCTGGTGTGCTTTGCCGTGGGCCACCCGTCGCTGGGGTCGCTGGAGGAGACCAACGCGTTCGTGGACCGCATCTACCGCGCGATGAGCGTGAGCGATGCCCGCGCGGCGCGCACGCTGGACTACTTCGTCACCAAGACGGAGCTGCGGCAGCCGGAGTACGGCGAATCCGCCGTGCCGCTGGTGGAGGCGCTGGGCTTTACGCGCGACGACTACCTGCGCGTGGGCGCCGTGGCCGTCATCCGCTGCACCGTGATGGACCAGCACCTGGCGTCCGGGCGCGGCAAGGTGGATTACGTGAGCGGGTTTTCGCTGGCACTGAAGCGGGTGTTCGCGGAGGAGCTGGCGGGGATGGGGGAGTAGCGGGGAACTGCGGGTTACAGGGGACAGGTTACAGGGGACAGCGGGCAACTGCAGGACGGCAGCGGGCGGAGTTCGGACGGGGCGCGCGGAGCCCCGTCCGGAGCGGATGAATCCGCCGCTGGGACAGCCATAAGCCCCGTCTCGGCTCGCTTGCGCTTGCCGAACGGGCTTCAACTGCATTCCTGCAAATCAACCGTTGCGGCACGTTCGGCATGACCTGGGAGGTCATAGACTCCGTGCGAGCCCGTTCCTAGTCTTGTGGCGTCGACCTTCTACCACGAGACGAGGACATGAGCCAATCAGAGAACGCGGCGCGCTTCCGCGCCCTGCACGACCGGCGCCCGCTGGTGCTCCCCAACGCCTGGGACGCGGCGAGCGCGCGCATCATCGAGCTGGCGGGGGCGCCGGCCATCGCCACCACCAGCGCGGGGATCGCCTGGTCGCTGGGCCGCGGCGACGGGCAGCAGCTGGAGCGCGAGGAGATGCTGGATGCCGTCGGGCGCATCGTCCGGTCCGTCGAAGTGCCGGTGAACGCGGACGTGGAGAGCGGCTACGGCACCGGCTCGATGGGCGACGTGGCGGAGACGGTGCGCGCGCTCGTCGGGCTGGGCGTGGCGGGGATCAACCTGGAGGACTCGCCGGGACGCGGCGGGAGCGTGCTGTTGGATCCGGCGGAGCACGCGGCCCGCATCCAAGCCGCACGCGAGGCGGCACTCGCGGAGGGCGGCGACCTGGTGATCAACGCCCGGATCGACGTCCACCTCTTCCAGGCCGGCGCGCCGGAATCGCGGTTCGATGCCACGGTGGAGCGCGCGAAGGCGTACTTCGCCGCGGGCGCGGAGTGCGTGTTCGTGCCGGGGGTGATCGACGCGGAGACCATCGGCCGGCTGGTGCGCGCAGTCGGCGGGCCGCTGAACGTCATGGCCATGCCCGGCGCGCCGGACGTGGCGCAGCTCGCGGCACTCGGCGTCGCGCGGGTGAGCGTGGGGCCGGCCATCGCGGCGGCCGCGCTGGGCGCCACGCGCCGGGCCGCGCTGGAGCTGCTGGGGACGGGGAGCTATCGCGCCATGGAGGAAGCCGTTCCCTTCGGCGAGGCCAACGGCCTGTTCGCCGCCGCCCTCGTCTCCGCCTGAGCCGCGGGCGAGTCCCCGTGTCC